>NZ_JBHWZO010000053.1:0-28398 GCF_042728455.1 Promicromonospora sp. NPDC060204 | reverse complement strand
GAATCGCTGGGTGGAAGCGCACTTCTCGTGCGCCCGCTCCGCGGTCAGCGCGCGCCGGCCGCCTCCTGCGGTGCGCGGGCCGACGCCGCTGCCGCTGCCGACGTCGACGCCGCGGCACGGGTCGGCGTCGGCAGGCCCAGGTTGTCGCGCAGGGTGGTGCCCTCGTACTCCGTGCGCAGCGAGCCGCGCTCCTGGAGCAGCGGCACGACGTCGTCCACGAGCTCGTCCAGGCCGGTCGGCACCAGGTGCGAGCCGATCACGAACCCGTCCGAGCCGTCGTTCTGCACGAAGTCGTCCAGCGCGTCGGCAACCTGCGTCGGCGTGCCGACGAACGCACCGCGCGTGAACTCCTCGATCACGGTCTGCCGCAGCGACCAGCCGTTGGCCTCGGCCTGGGCCCGCAGGCGGGCCACGGTCGCGGGCCGGTCGGCGTGCGTCAGGGCGCGTCCCGCGATGAACGACGGCGCGTCGAGCGCGGGCTCGACGTCGGGCAGCGGGCCGTCCGGGTCGTAGGCCGACAGGTCTCGGTTCCAGATCTGCTCCAGCAGGATCTGGGCCGTGCGGCCCGTGACCTGCTCCTCGCGCACCCAGCGGGCCTTGTCCTGCGCCTCGGCCTCGGTCGCCCCGAGCACGAAGGACGCGCTCGGCAGGATCTTCAGGTGGTCGGGGTCGCGCCCGAACCCGGCCGCCCGTGCCTTGACGTCCTGGTAGTAGGCGCGGGCCTCGTCGAACCGGCCGTACGGCGAGAAGATCGCGTCCGAGTTGGCCGCGGCGAAGTCCCGGCCCTGCGGCGAGACCCCCGCCTGCAGGATCACCGGGTGGCCCTGCGGCGAACGCGGGACGCCGAACCAGCCGCCCACGTCGAACTGCGACCCCTCGTGCGCGAAGGACCCGGCGCCGGACCGGGAGAAGATGCCCGCCTCCTTGTCGATCACCAGGTCCTCGGCGGCCCAGGAGTCCCACAGGGCCCGCACCACCTCGATGGTCTCCGCGGCGCGCTCGTAGCGCTGGGAACGGTCCAGGAAGCCGCCCCGGCGGAAGTTCCCGCCGGTGAACCCGTCGAAGCTCGTCACCACGTTCCAGGCCGCGCGCCCGCCCGAGAGGTGGTCGAGCGAGGCGATCTGCCGCGCCAGCTCGTACGGCTCGTTGAAGGTCGCGTTGATCGTCGCGGCCAGGCCCAGGTGCTCGGTCACGGCGGCGAGCGAGGCCAGCACGGTGAACGTGTCCGGCCGCCCGACGATGTCCTGGTCGAAGACCTGCCCGTCCCGCTCGCGCAGCGCCAGGCCCTCGGCGAGGAAGAAGAAGTCGAACCGGCCGCGCTCGGCGGTGCGGGCCGTGTGCTCGAAGGTCGAGAAGGCGATCTGGCTGCCCGACTCCGGGAGGTGCCACAGGGTGTGGTGGTTCACGCCGCCAAGGTAGGCGCCGAGGATGATCTGCTTGCGGGGCTTGCCGGTGGGTGTGCTCATGGTCTGCTCGCTCTCAGGTCTCGGGCTGGGGTTCCGGTCGCACCGGGTCAGACGGCGGCGAAGCGGTTGGGGACGTCGGTCGGCAGGCGCAGCAGCCCGCGCAGCGAGCCGGCGTCGTAGGCGGTGCGGGCCAGGCCCCGGCGCCGCAGCTCCGGCAGCACGTCCGTGACCAGGACGTCCAGGTCGTCGGGCAGCACGGCGGGACGCAAGCGGACGCCGTCGTACCCGAGGCCCGACCAGGCCTCGACCACGTCGGCGACGTCGGCCGCGGAGCCCGCGAGCACGCGCGCGTCGGTGACCCAGCCCCGTTCGGCGCCGGCGGCAGAGCCCGCCCGCGCGTCGAGGCGGGCCAGGCGCTCGGCCGCCGCCCGCCCGTTCGCGTCGAGCACCACGGCGAGGTCGGCGACGACCCGCAGCGGCTCGCCGGTGCGGCCCACACGGGCCTCGGCGGCCCGCACCTCGGCCAGGATCGACCCCGCCGTCGCGTCGTCCTGCGGCGTCACGAAGACGACGTCGGCCGCGCGGGCCGCCAGCTCGTAGGGCACCGGGGCGTGCGCGAGCGCGGTGACGACCGGCTGGCCCTGCGGCGGGCGCGGCGTGATGGACGGGCCGCGCACGGAGAACCACCGCGTCTCGACGTCGACGCGGTGCACCTTGTCGCGGTCGATGAAGCGGCGCGTGGCGACGTCGCGGATCTCGGCGTCGTCCTCCCAGGAGTCCCAGAGCGCGCGGACCGTCTCGGCCACGGCGGCCGCCTCGGCGAAGAGCTCGGCGACCTGCTCGTCCGCCCGTCCGGAGGCGTAGTCCTCCAGCGTGATCTCCGGCAGGTCGCGGCGGCCGGTCAGCCGCGCCTCCGCGCCCGACGGCGAGGCGCGGACCTGCCAGCCCGCCCGGCCCCGGCTGGTGTGGTCGAGGGTGGCCAGCGCCTTGGCGACGTGGAACGGCTCGGTGTGCGTGACCGTGACCACGGGGACGAGCCCGATGTGCCGCGTCGCGGGTGCCACGCGCGCCGCGACGAGCTCGGCGTCCAGCCGCACCCGCACGCGGTCGGTCCGGTCGGCGGCCGGGTCGTCCCACGGGCCGACCGGGATGCCGAAGCTGTCCTCGAACGTCACGAGGTCGACGAGCCCGGCCTCGGCAAGCTGGGTCAGGCCCACCCAGTAGGCGGGGTCGGTCAGGGCCTCGGGGCGCGCGCCCGGCTCGCGCCACGCCGCCGGGTGCCAGCCGGCGCCGTCGAGGGCGACGGCGACGATCGGGGTGCGTGCCGGGGCCGGGTCGTCGGCCGGATCCTGTGGTGCGGTGAGAGAACCGTCGGTCGTCATGGCTGCTCCTCGCGGCGTCGGGCGGCCCGGGCGGGGGCCGCGGTGGCGCCGACGATAGGTCCGCACGGGGACCTGCCAAGGGGTCCGCCGGAAGTTCTCACATGGTGGTCTCACATAGTGGCGGCCGACGCCGTGACGCCGACGCCGGCCGCGACCACCAGCGGTCAGGCGGGGACGACCCGGGCTCGACCCGCCCGGTCGTACGGCGTGCGGCCCTGCCCGACGAACAGGGTGACGACATAGGTGATCGGCAGGATGTAGGCGGCCGCCGTGAGGATCGCGAGGCCTGGTCCGACCGCCGACGACCCGACCAGGCCGATCGCGGCCGCGTGCCCGATGGTCCACGGCACCGCCACCTTGAGCGCGTTCCGGAGCAGGGCCGAGCCGAACGAGAGCCGCCCGCCGTCCATGACGCCCACGACCTTGAGCCCCAGCACGCGCTTGCCGATCGTCGCCTGCCGGGCACCCGACTCGAGGACGGCCAGGAAGATCGTCAGCGGCACCGCCGTGACGAGGGCGGAGACCACGTTCGTGGTCACGGCGGACCACTGGCCCGTGACACCGGAGAGGTACAGCGGGATGCCGACCGCCGCGAGCAGCGCGAGCCACACCAGGAAGCAGAGCCAGTCCACGAGCCAGGCCACGATGCGCCGCCATCCTTGGGGGTTCACGGGGCAGACGGTATCGCGGGGGGACGGCATCGGGGGTGCAGCTGTCGCAGGTTCGGCGGCGCCCGTCAGAACGCGCGGAGGTTGGCCCGCAGGCCGCCGTCGGCCCACTCGGTGCGCAGGATGCCGCGCCGCCTCAGGATCGGGACCAGCTCGTCGAGCGTGCGGTGCACGGTGACGGGGTGCAGGTCGCCCCACAGCAGCACGCCGTCGTTGCCCCACTCCCCCAGCTCCTCGATGAGGTCGGCCAGCTCGCCGGCGGTGCCCACCCAGCCCGAGCGGTCGGCGATGCGCCCCAGGCGGGCGAGCCCGCCGAGCAGCACGCGCAGCGGCGTGGTGGCGAGGTCGTGGTCGCCCACGAGCCGCTTGATGGAGCCGTGCGAGACGTGGTCGCCGAACACGCCGGTGGGCAGCGGCTTGTCGAGGTCGAGCGCCGTCAGGTCGGTCTCCAGGTCGCTCGACTGCTGCTCGGCGATGCGCCACAGCGTGCCGTCGTCCGGGTTGGCCGACGCCGCGACCAGCCGGTCGGCCTCCTGTGGGCTGGAGACCAGCACGGGTTTGATCGCGAACAGCACCTTGACGTGCTCCAGCGCCCGGCCGGACGCGCGGGCGGCGGCGTGCACCCTGGCCCGGTAGTCGCGCACGCTGCGCTCCGTCAGGGGCGCGAGCGCGAGCTGGACGTCGCTGTTCGCGCCGGCGAATGCCAGCCCGCGGCCCGAGCCGCCGGGCGAGACGATCACGGGCTCGCCGTCGGCGCCGTCGGCGAACGGGAGGGCGTTGAGCGGACCGTCGAACGCGTAGTGCTCGCCGCGGTGCCGCACCGGGCGCAGCAGGCCACCATCGGCATAGCGGCCCCCGGTCCGGGCACCGCCGGGCCCGACGGTGCCCGGGTCGGCGATCAGCGCGCCGTCGTCCCAGGACCGCCACAGCGAGCGGACGCCGTCGAGCCACTCCTCGGCGCGGTCGTACGCGGCGTCGTGCCCCAGCGGCGGCGCGGCGGAGAAGTGCCGCGCGCTCCCGGTGTCGGTCACCAGGTTGAGCCCGAACCGCCCGCCCGAGAGGTGCTGGAGCGTCGCGAGCTGGCGCGCCCCGGTGTAGGGCAGCACGGCGGCCGGGTTGACCGTCGGCACGATGCCGAGGTGCTGCGTCGCGGCGAACAGGTACGGGGCCAGCAGCAGCGGGTCGTGCTTGGGGCCGCCGAACGCCTGCCGCACGCGCAGGTCGATGGTCTCCGGGCTGCCGAGCGACGGGGCGTCCTCGATGATCAGCAGGTCGACGCCCGCCTGCTCCAGGGCGCGGGCCGACTCGACGTAGAGGTCGGGCCGGGTCCAGTCGTAGTTCCAGTCCAGGTAGTCGTGGCCCCAGCCGTGCGGCCCGAAGCCGCGGGCCAGGAACCAGCCGAGGTGCTGCTGGCGGGTCATGGTGTCTCCTTGCGTGTGGTGCTCTTCGCGTCGGGGGTGCTGGCGCCGGCGCGCCGGGCCGCTTCGTCCGCCGATCTGAGGCCGCGGTCGAGGTCGCCGATGAGGTCGGGCAGGTCCTCGATGCCGACCGAGAGGCGCAGGGTGCCTGGGTGGATGCCCGAGGCGGCGCGTTCCGCCGGGGTGCGCAGCACGTGGCTGGTGCTCTCGGGATGCAGCACGAGCGAGCGGACGTCGCCGATGTGGGTCATGTGCGTGAAGACCTGCACGGCCTCCACCAGGGCGCGCGCCGCGGGGGCGCCGCCATGCAGCGTGAAGGTGAAGACCGAGCCCTGGCCGTCCGGCAGGTACCGCTTGGCCAGCGCGTGCGAAGGACTGGAGTCCAGGCCGGAGTAGTCCACCGACGCCACCTCCGGCCGGAACGCCAGCCAGCGCGCGACCTCCAGCGCCGCGGCGCTCTGCCGCGCCACCCGCAGCGACAGCGTCTCGATCCCCTGGCCCACGAGGAACGCGTTCAGCGGTGACGGCGTCGGGCCGAACCGCGGCGCCACGGTCTCGCGCAGGTACGCGAGGCGCGCGTTGCCGCCGTGCCGGTCGGCCACGCTCGGCCCGCCCGTGCGGCTCGGCGCCACGAGGTGCGGGTACAGCGCGCCCGAGGCGCGCGGATCGAACGTCCCGGCGTCGACGACGACGCCGCCCAGTACCGAGCCGTGCCCCGCCAGGAACTTGCTGGCGGAGTGCACCACGACGTCGGCGCCGTGCTCGATAGGCCGCAGCAGGTACGGCGTGGCCAGCGTGTTGTCCACGACGAGCACCAGCCCGTGGGCGTGCGCGACGTCGGCCACGGCCGCGAGGTCGGGCAGGTCGTTGCGCGCGTTCGGGATCGACTCCAGGAAGAGCACGCGCGTCTCGGGGCGGATCGCGCGCTCCCAGGCGGCGGGGTCGGCGGCGTCGTCCACGAAGTCGGCCTCGATGCCGAGGCGCGGCAGGTTCTCCAGGAGCAGCCCGCGCGTGCCCTCGTAGATGCTGGACGCGGCGAGCACGCGCTGCCCGGCCTCGACCAGGCCGAGCAGGGCGACCGTGACGGCCGCCTGCCCGCTGGCCAGGAACAGGGCGTCGGTGCCGCCCTCCAGGGCGGCGATCCGCTGCTCGACGGCGGCCGTGGTCGGGTTGCCGGTGCGCGTGTAGGCGAAGCCCTCGCCGGCGCCGAAGTGCCCGGCCGCCTGCTCCCACTCCTCGAACTCGAACCCGGCGGTCAGGTAGACCGGCGTGGCGCGGGGCACCACGCGGGCCGACGGCGCGGCGGCGGGCGAGGTGGCGCGCCCGGCGTCGTCCCGCCCCGCGCTGCGCGCGTGCACCTGCCGGGTGGCGAAGCCGGTCATGGGCGGCCGTCCGTGGAGTTGATGTCGGCGTCGGCGAGGTCCGTGCCGGCGCCGGCGTCGGCGACGTCGAGGCCGAAGGCGAGCAGTCGCGTGGGCCCCTGCTTCGTCTCGACGACGCGCGTCTCGCGCTCGTACAGGCGCCCGAAGCCGAGCCGTTCGTACAGGCGGTGCGCAGCGCGCATCTGGTCGCCGGAGTTCAGCACGACGCGCCGCGCGCCCCGGTCGCGCGCGAGCCCGATGACGTGCCGCACGAGCGTCTCGCCCACGCCACCCCCGCGGGCGTCGGGGTGCGTCGCGAGCAGGCGGAAGTCGAGCTCGCCGTCCTGCGCGAGCTGCGACAGCGCCGGCCCGCCGAGCGCCGGGATGACGACGACGCCGAGCACGCGGGTGGTCCCGCCGCCCGAACCCGTCTCCGCGGCCGGCACCGCGACCCAGACCTCGTGCTCGCTCGCCCAGCGGCTGACGTCGCCGAGCGACTGGCGGTAGCCGTCGCTGATGTCGAAGTCGTGCGTGTAGGCGGTCACGAGCACCTCGGCGGCGGCCCGGTGCTCGTCGTCCCGCACCCGCCGGACGACGACGCTCGGCGCGCTGCCGCCCGTGCCGCCCACCGTGCCGCTGACCGACCGGGCCGCCCGGACCTCGTCCGCGATCGTCATGGTGCCGCGCTCGGCGCCGTCGCGGGCTGGTCCGCTCCGGCGGTCGCGGGCTGGTCGGCAGCCTCGGTCGCCGACTGTCCTGCCGTGTCCACGACGGGCTGGTCCGCCGTTGCCGCCGCCGGCTGGTCCGCCGCCTCCGTCGCGGGCAGCCCGGCCTCCTTCCAGGCGGGGAAACCGCCGTCGACGTGCGAGACGTCGGTGTAGCCGCGGGCCGCGAGCGCCTCCGCGACCGGGCCGGAGCCGTTGATCGAGCCGCACACGATCACGACGGGCGTGTCGAGGGTGATCGCCGGGTTGTCGGACGGCCCGAACAGCGCGTCGAGGTTGTTGCGGTCCGCGAGCGTGGCGCCCGGGATCTCGCCCGCCGAGGCGCGGCCCGCGGCCGAGCGGACGTCGATCAGCAGGGCGCCGCCGGCGACCTTGGCGCCCGCGGCGTCGGGGGTCTGCAGCTCAGGGGTGGTCATGGTGGTCTCCTCCGGGTCGTCTGTGGTTCGTCGGGTCGTCAAGCCGTCAGGCGCTCAGCAGCCGGCCCGTGGGCAGCGCCCGCTCGGCGGCCTCGACGTCCGACAGCCCGAGCGAGCCGCGCAGCGACGTCGCCGTCCGCTCGGTGCGGAACAGGCCCGCCTGCTGGAGCGCGGGGACGAGGTGGTCGGTGATGGTGTCGAGGTCGGAGCTGAGCGAGGACGGCCGCAGCAGGAACCCGTCGACGGCGCCGACGGTGGTCCAGTCGGCGATCAGGGTGGCGAGCTCGTCGGGCGTGTCGGCGACGACGAGCCCGTCGCCCATGGCCGCCGTGCCCTCCAGCGCCTCGACGAGCTCGAGCCGGGCCCGCGCGCTGGCCCGTTCCTGCGCGAGCACCACGTAGACCTCGGCGAGCACGCGCAGCTCCTCGGGGTCGCGCCCGGCGGACAGCGCGGCGTCCCGCACGAGGCGGCGCAGCCGCACCGCGTGCGCGGCGTCGGTGACGGTGATCCGCGCGACGTCGGCGGTGCGGCCGGCGAGCGCCGCGCTGGCCTCGGAGCGCACGCGGACGACGACGGGCGGGGGCACCTGCGGCAGCGCGTCTCCTTCGGCGCGGCGGCCCCGGACGGCGAACCGGATGCCGTCGTGGTCCACGCGGAACCGGCCCTCGGCGTCGAGCTCGACCGCGCCCGACCCGCTGCCGGGACGTCCGGTCCACACCTGGGTCACGGACCGGATGCCGAGCTCGACGCGCGCGGCCCAGGCGTCGTCGGACTCGGGGAGCTTGCCCTGCCGCACGGCCTGCCAGCCCGCCCGGCCGCTGCTGGCGCGGTCGATGCTGCTCAGCGCGACGGCGGCGTGGCCCGCCTCGACGTGCACCGTGTCGACGGCGGCGACCAGCCCGATGCCCGATGTGACCCGGGCGGCCCGGGCCGCGGCGACGGCCGTGTCCAGCCGTCCAGTGACCTGGCTGCGGCCGGGATGGAGCAGGAAGCCCTCGTCGAGGCTGACGAAGTCGAGCAGGCCGCGGTCGGCGGTCCGCACGAGGTGCAGGAACCGCTCGCCGTCGAACGGACGCGGCGCGACCGGGCCACGTGCCCGGTGGGCGCCCGGACGGGCGCCGGCGGAGGTGAGGTCCACGCCGAGCACGACGGGACGGGAGGAGGTGGGGGCGAGGGACGTGGGCTGCGACGGGTACGGCACGGCGGGGCTCCGTTCGGGCTGCGGCTGCGCGACGGCGCCCGGAGGACCCGGCCGGCGCGCGCAGGGTGCGCGACGGCGTCCAGGGGTCACCCGGGAGCGTGGCTGCCAGAGGGCAGGAGTGGGACGTCCGGTCAGGAACGTGAGGGCCGGATACGGCCGGGGCTCGGCGTGCGGCGCCGAGAGGAGTTCCGGGCGGCGGACCGGTGGCGCCTGTGGCGACCGGTCAGCGCGTCGGGGCTGTCAGTGTGGGACTGTCGCCGTCAGCGACAGGAGCAGTGACAACACATGTCCTCGCGCGGGGCAGCACCAGCCCGCACGGTGACGTTCCGGGACGGCAGGGACACGTGGACGGCGGGGGCAGCGCTCCGGGTCATCGTCGTTCTCCTCACCTGCTCGCCCATCGGCGAGCGACGCGTGTTGTCATCCGCCGGCGGCGGTGGACCTGGTCCTCACCCGGGGCACCCACCCGCGCGGGGGGTTGCCGTCCGACCAGCCGGGGCTTCGCGTCGGAACTCATGACCTGTCGAGGCTTTCTACATCTCTCCGATCGGATTGGTGTGGTTGGTCTCGATGTCACAGAAGATACGAATGGAACCCATAGAAGTCAATGATCCTTGCCCAGATCTCACATCCCGGGACCAGGGTCTCGCCGGCAGGCGGGGGTGTGCTGGTGGACGCGGGCGCGGACGCGGCGCGGCCCCGCCCGAGCAAGGTGCGCTTCTACCCCGTCATTGGGCCCGGAACCAGGCTGTTTTCGGGCCCAATGACTGGGTAGAAGCGCACTCTCGCCTGGCCCCTTGCTCACTCACACACCGGCGTCGGCGACCAGCCGGAGTCACGCACCGAACCGGCCGGGGTCACGAGACGAGCCGAGCGGTCAGCCGAACTCGTGCGATCGACCGACACCGCCGAGCCCACACAACGCAGAAGTGCGCTTCTACCCAGTCATTGGGCCCGGAACCAGGCTGTTTTCGGGCGTAATGACTGGGTAGAAGCGCACTTCGGGATCGGGGTGGGCTCGGCGAGGGGCTAGTCCAGGAGGAGCTCGATCTGGGCAACGGCGCCGGGCTCGGCAAGCTCCAGCCGGAGGCCGGTGAGCGGCACCGGTTCGTCGAGCACGAAGGGGCGGAGCTGGCTCGGCCAGCGCCACTCCTCGCCGGACCGCTCGTCGAGCACCCGGCCGTCGGCCGCGACCAGACGCCATGCGGACGGCGCCGTGTCGGACGCCGGGCCAGAGGTCAGCGTGTAGGCGCGCAGCACCGATCCGGCCGGGACCTCGGCGGCGGGAGCCCAGTCGAGCACGCCGTCCACCGCGGCCGACGTCGTCAGGTCGCCGTCGGTCAGGTGCGGCAGCGCACCCTCCACGCCGCGCCAGCCGCCGTCGGCACGCCGCCACGGCCGGTCGGACGCCGAGTAGTCGCCGACCCCCGCGGCACTGGCCGCATCACCAGCACCAGCACCAGCACCAGCCTCGTCGTCCGACGGCACACCCCACCGGGTCGGGGTCTCCGACAGCACGAAGCGCAGGGTCGCTCCCCCGACGAGGTCACCGTTGTCGATCGACGGCGCAGTGATCTCCCGCGCCGCAGCCGCGCCGTCACCACCCGCCACGTCCAGCCCCTCCACATACCGCCGCCCGGCCGCCCCCGGCGCCTCGATCACGAGGTCGCCGTCGGGCCGGTGCACCACCGCCCGGTCGAACAGCGGCGATGTGACCGCCCACCGCGGCGAGCCGATCTCCAGCGGGTACAGCCCGAGCGCGGCCAGCACGTACCAGGCCGACATCTCGCCGTTGTCCTCGTCGCCGTGGTACCCCTGCCCGATGTCGTTGCCGGTCCACAGCCGCGTCAGGATCTCGCGCACGACCTCCTGGGTGCGGTCCGGCCGCCCGGCGACCGACCACGTCCAGGCGATGTGGTGCGACACCTGGTTCGACTGTCCGAGCTGGCCCAGGCGCACGTCGCGCGCCTCGAACATCTCGTGGATCGGGGACCCGTAGCTCCCCGGCTTGTCGGCCTGCTCGGGCTCGGTGAAGAACCGCTCCAGCAGCCGCTCCAGCCCGGCCCGCCCGCCGTGCAGGGCGGCCAGCCCCGCGCCGTCGTGCACGGGGTGGAACAGGAAGTTCCAGGCGTCGGACTCGGTGTAGTCGCCGCCCCACGCGTCCGGGTCGAACGGCGCCGGGTCGAACGCGCCGTCCCGGGCGCGGCCGCGGAAGAACCCCGTGGCGGCGTCGAAGAGGTGCACGTACCCGAGAGCGCTCTGCCGCAGGTAGGCGGCCTCGTCGCGCAGGGCCCGACGGCGCCCGTCCGGGGTCCCGGGCGCGTCGGCGAGCGCCTGCGCCATCCGCGCCAGCCCGGCGTCGTTGATGTAGCCCTCGAGGCTCCACGACACCGACTCCTCGACGTCGCGCGGCACCCAGCCGTGGGTGAGCGCGAAGTCCTGACCCTTGCGCCCCACGCCGGACCGGGTGGGCAGGGCGGTGGCGTTGCGCAGCCCGGCGTCGTAGGTCGCCAGCGGGTCGGGCAGGTCGACGCCGCGCAGGTACAGGTCGGCGAAGGCGACGTCGGACGACGTGCCCGTCATCAGGTCCGCGTAGCCGGGCGACGACCAGCGGGCGACCCAGCCGCCCTCCCGGTACTGCTGCACGAAGCCGTCGGCGAGCCGGGCCGCGACCTCCGGGTACAGCAGGGCGTAGGCCGGCCAGCAGGTGCGGTAGGTGTCCCAGAACCCGTGGTTGACGAACATCTCGCCGGGCACCACCGGGGCGCCGTCGAGCACGGGCGAGGCATGCACGGGCGCGCCGTCGGCCCCGACCTCCGTGTACGACGACGGGTACAGGTTGAGCCGGTAGAGGTTCGAGTACAGCGTGACCCGCTGCTCCTCGGAGGCGCCCTCGACGTCGAGCACGCCGAGCCGCTCCTCCCACTGCGCGCGGGCGGCTTCGGCGACCTCGTCGAAGGTCCCGGACACCTCGCGCTCCAGCGCGAGCCAGGCCAGCTCCTCGCTGATGTACGACGTCGCCACGCGCACCTCGACCGTGCGGCCCGCCTCGGCGCCGTCCGCCCCCACCCCGGACTCCAGCGCCACCGTCGCGTACGTCGCGTGGTCCCGCCCGCGGGCGCGGCCCGTGCGGAGCACGGGCCGGGAGATCCGGCCCACCACGTACATGCGGCTGCGGCCCACCGACAGCGGGCTGCCGTGGTCGCTCCAGCCGGTGAGCGTGCCGTCGTCGTGCACGGTGACGAAGACGGGCGGGCCGTCCGCGCCGAAGTCGCCCACGGCGTCGACCAGCAGGTGTCCCGTCGTGGCGCCCGGCGGGAACGTGAAGCGGAGCACGCCGCCGTGGTCGGCCGCCGCGACGGCCACGCGCGCGCCGTCGTCCAGGCCGACGTCGTACCGGTGCGGGCGGGCGGTCTCGTCGTCGTGCGAGAAGCCGATCGAGCGGGCGTCGAGACTTGCGTCGGGCACGTCGTCGCCGTCGCCCGAGGCGGGCACGAGGTGGAACGCGAGCTGGTCGCGGTCCCCCATCCACGGGCTCGGCTCGTGCGAGATGCCCACGCCCTGCAGGCGCGGCCGGTTGTCCGGGCCGTTGTGCGCGGCCCAGGAGTACAGCCAGCGCTCGGAGGCGGCGTCGGTGAGCGGGACCCACATCGTGAAGCCGTTCGGCACCGCGGCCGCGGGCACGTTGTTGCCCCGCGAGTAGGCGCCCGAGGAGTGCGTGCCGCGCCGGGTGTCCACGAGGTCCGTGCGGCCGGTGACCGTGCGCAGGGCGCGCGGCCCCACCGACACCGTGTCGAACCACGCCTCGGTGCGCCCGCGGTCGGGCGCGGCGGTCACGGCGGCGGCCGCGCGTACGCGGCGGCCCGGCAGCGTCCGCGCCACGGGACCCAGGTCCACGCGGACCAGGTTCCAGTGGTCGGGCACCAGGATCCGGGCCTCGCCCTGCCCGACGGCGGTCGCGGGCATGCCGTGCTGGTCCAGCAGCGCGCGCCCGGGGTCGGTGACGGAGAGCCACGTGCCGTCGTCGAGCAGCAGGTCGAGCGCCACGTACGTGGAGCGGTAGGTGAGCTTCTCGTCGAGCACGGGCAGGACGGCGTAGCGCAGCTCCGTGCCGGCCTCGACCGGCACGTCCAGCCCGTCGAGCAGCACGGTGCGGCCCTCGCCGCGGTGCCGCACGCGGATGGCGTGCTCGCTGGTCAGGCCGGCGCCGGGGCGGCCGGCGGGGACGTGTGCGGGCCCGGTCATGAGCAAGCCCGTGACAGCGCTGTCGTCGCAGCGTGCGCGGCGACGTCGGGGTCGTAGACGATTGCAGTTGGCCTTTCGTAGCGGGCGGCGAGCGCCCTGGTTGGTCTCACTGGTCGGCGAGCAGCTTGTTGCACTCGCCGACGGCGGCGTCGAGGGCCTCCGACGACGTCTTGTCGCCCGTGATCGCCGCCGCGAGCTGCTGGTTGATGACGGTGGTCATCGCCTCACTGATCTCGACCGGCTGCAGCACCCGCGCCGTGGTGAGGTTGCTGAACGCGATCGCCTTGGCGTCGCCCTGCGGCGTGCCGTCGCTCTGCGCGAGGTCCGGGTTCTCCTGCGAGGCCGCCGTGGACGGGAACACGCCCGGCACCTCGGCCGAGAACGCCTCCTGGTTGACGGCGTTCGTGACGAACCGGGCCAGCGCGACGGCCGCCGGGAGGTTCGTGGACGTGTTCGAGACCGACAGGCCCTGGACGTACAGCGGCGTGGCGCCCATGTACGGCGAGGAGACGATCTGGCCCTCCAGCGCCGGGTTGTTCTCCAGCACGCTGTTGATGAAGTTGCCGCCGCCGGTCGACCAGGCCACCTTGCCCTCAGCGAAGAGCTGGCTGTTGCCCAGGTAGGCGTCCGTGAGCACGTCGTCGGGCATGAGGCCCTCGGCGTAGGCGTCCCGGTAGACGTCGAGCAGCGCGGCCGCCTCCGGCGTGTTGAACGTGAACTCGGTGCCGTCGTCGGACAGCACGGGGATGCCGGCCGCCGCGAAGTCACCCACGCCTGGCTTGCGGCTCATGAGGTACCCGCCGGTCGCGTCGTGCATGATCCGCGCCTGGGTGACGAGCTCGTCGAGGCTGGTCGGCGGCGCGGCCGCGTCGAGCCCCGCCTCCCGGAACATGGCGCTGTTCCAGTAGTTCAGGTCCGTGGTCAGGTACCACGGGAAGCCGAACGTGCCCTCGAGGCCCGCGTACCGGTAGGCGGCCAGCGCCCCGGGCACGTAGGTGTCCTCCAAGGTGTCGTCGACCGTCGTCAGGTCGGTGAGCAGGCCCTCGCGGGCCAGCGTGAGCGCGAAGTCGGGCGGCAGGTTCGTGACGTCGGGCAGCTCGCCCGCGGCGGCCTGCGCGAGCACCGTCTCCGAGTAGCCGTCGCCGGGCTGGTCGAGCCAGAGCACCTCGGTGCCGGGGTACTCCTGCTCGAAGTCGGCGATGACGCCCTGGACGTACTCGGTGAAGCGAGGCTTGAGCGACCACGTCTGCAGCGTGACCTCGCCCGTCACGTCCTGCGCGCCGCCGTCCGGATCCGCCGCGCCCCCGCCGTCGAGGGTGCAGCCGCCCAGGGCGGCCAGGACGGCCAGGGCCGCCCCCGCGGCCCCGAACCTCGTGATGATCATGGACAGTTCCTTCCGGCAGAGGCTTCGTCGCGTCCGGGCTCGATGTCGCCGCTGCCGAGCCTACGGGTGACGGGGTGCCCGGACCGGCCGGGCCGGCAGCTCACCCGGGTGAACTGCCGGTCCGGCCAGGCGGGTGCTACGCCAGCGTGAAGCGCAGCGTGCGCACCTCGAACGGGCTCAGCTCGACGGTCACGGTGCCGTCCGCCGTGAGATCGACCGTGCCGCCCTCGACGTCGTCCTCGATGAGGCTGACGGTCCGGGCGCCGCTCACCGGCGCCGCCACCGTCACGGCGCCCGACGCGCGGCGGCCGTGGGCCTCGTAGACGCGCACCACGAGGTCGCCCGACCGGTCGTCGGCGAGCTTGACCGCCGACAGCGTGACACCGGCGGACACCCCCACCAGCGGCTCGACACCGTTCGCCCCGCGCAGCTCCCGCGGCCGCGCGCCGAACGTCGCCCCGGCCTCGGTCGCCGCCGCGGTGTCCGCGCCGACGACCAGGCCGTACCGGTGCGTCTGGAGGCCCTGGTCGGTCTCCGGGTCGGGGAAGCGCGGCGCCCGCAGCAGCGACAGCCGCACGGTCGTCGTCACCTCGGGCACGCCCGGGGACGGCGCCACGCCCTGCTCGGACACCTCGCGCGTCACGTCGTACGCGTACGACGAGTCGTTGACGAGCCCGACGCCGAAGCCCGGCTCCTGGACGAGCAGCCACTTGTGCATGGAGGTCTCGAACTTGGCGGCCTCCCAGCTCGTGTTGGTGTGCGTGACCCGCTTGTGGAAGCCGAACTGGGTCTCGGCGGCCACGTGCTCGGCCCGCACGTCGAGCGGGAAGGCGACCTTGAGGAACTTCTCGGTCTCGTGCCAGTCCGTCCGCAGGTCGATCTCCAGGGTCCGGCTCCCCGGCGCGAGCGTGATCACCTGGTCCAGGCTGGACGCCGAGAACTGCCGGTGCACCGTCACCACGGCCACGCCGTCCTCCACGGCGCCGGTCACCTTCTCGGCCTCGCGCAGGTCGGTCACCGAGTTGCGGTAGAACCGGTCCACGTCCCAGGCGTCCCACTTGTTCGGGAAGTCCTGGTGCAGCTGCAGCACGTTCGCCTCGCGGCCGGGCGCCACCGCGTCCCGGCCGGATGCCACGTCGATGGCGGACGTCACGTGGCCCGCGGCGTCCAGCGAGATCCGGACCAGCTCGTTGGCCAGCACGTACCCGCCGTCGGACAGCTCCTCCAGGGTGCTCGACGCCGCCGTCGGGGCGGACGCCGGGGCCACGCCGAGGGCCGGCACGCCCGCCTGCGCGAACACCGCGGGGTTGGCCCGCAGGGCCACCTCACCCTCGCCGACCAGGGTCCGCAGGGAGCGCTCGATGATCGCCTGCACGCCCTCGGTGATCGCCGCGTGCTGCGCGACCGCCTCACGGTGCACCCAGGCGATGGACGTGCCCGGCAGGATGTCGTGGAACTGGAGCAGCAGGACCTGCTGCCACAGGGAGTCGAGCTCCTCGTAGGGGTAGTCCGCCCCGGTCCGGGCCGACGCCGTGGCCGCCCAGGCCTCGGCCTCGACCAGGAGCTGCTCGTTGCGGCGGTTGCCCTGCTTGGTCTTGTGCTGCGAGGTCAGCGTCGCGCGGTGCAGCTCCAGGTAGAGCTCGCCCACCCAGACAGCGCTGTCATCCGTCCCGGACGCGACCAGCTCCCCGCGGGCACGCTCGAAGAACGCGTCCGGGTGCTCCCAGCGCACCTTGGCACTGCCCTCCAGGCTCGCGAGCCGCTTGGCGCGGCCGGTCATCTCGCGGGTGGTGCCGCCGCCGCCGTCGCCGTAGCCGACGGGCGCGATCGAGCCCGTGGCGCGCCGCGACTCGCGGAACTGGCGGGTCGCCTTGGCGAGCTCGTCGCCCGAGAGCTGCGAGTTGTAGGTGTCCATCGGCGGGAAGTGCGTCAGCACGCGCGACCCGTCGATGCCCTCCCACCAGAACGTGTGGTGCGGGAAGACGTTGACCTGGTTCCAGGAGATCTTCTGCGTGAAGAACCAGTCGAACCCGGCGCGGCGGACGAGCTGCGGCAGGGCCGGCGAGTAGCCGAACGAGTCCGGCAGCCACACGCCGTGCGACCGCTGGCCGAACTCCCGCTCGAAGAAGCGCTGCCCCTGCGAGAACTGGCGCACGAGCGCCTCGCCCGACGGCATCACCGTGTCGGACTCGACCCACATGCCGCCCAGCGGCAGGAACCGGCCAGAGGCGACGGCCTCCTTGACCTTGGCCCACACCTCGGGCCGGTGCTCCTTGACCCACGCGTACTGCTGCGCGGACGACATGCCGTAGACGAAGTCGTCGGTGCGGCCGATGAGGTCGGCCATGGACGACGTCGTGCGCGCGACCTTGCGGATCGTCTCGCGCACCGGCCACAGCCAGGCGGAGTCGATGTGGGCGTGGCCGACGGCGGAGATCTCGTGGGCGCTGTGCTCGGCCGGGCTGGCGAGCACGTCCGCGAGCGCCGCCCGGGCCGCGGCGGCGGTCTCGGGGATGCGCTGGAGGTCGAGCACGTCGAGGGCGTCGTCGAGGGCCTGGAGGATCCGCATGCGACGCGGGCCGGTGGGCAGCTCGGCCTGGAGCTCCAGCAGCACCTCGACGTCGAGGGCGAGGTCGTGCACCTCGGACTCGAAGATCGCGAGGTCGATGCGCCGGGTCGTGTACAGGGGGTGCGGGGACGAGGTGGTGGTGTCGCCCTCCGTCGTCCGCTCGAAGACGTTGTGCCCGAGCAGCACGGGGTTGGACGCCGCCTCCAGGTAGAGCTCGACCTGCTCGCCGCCGGCCGCGGCGTCGGCCACGGGCACGTGCTGGTTGCGGGGGTTGATCGACTTCACCGGGCTGCCGTCCGGCGTGTAGACGAGCGCCTCGGCCTGGAAACCGGTCCGGTCGACGTCGAACCCGAGGTCCACCACGGCCTCGACGGTGCGTCCGGCCCACTCGGCGGGCACGGTGCCCGTCAGCCGGAACCAGGTGGTGCCCCAGGCCGGGCCCCACGGGGTGCCCACCTCGTACGGCTGCATCGCGAGGGCCAGGCCCTCGGCCGGCGGGATCGGCTCCCCCGGCAGGGCGTGCCACTCGACCTCGAGCGGGACCGACGTCTCGTGGACCGCGGGCCAGATCCGTTCGGTCAGCACCCGGTGCGCGCGCCCGGTGGTCAGTGTGATGTCGTCGTGCATCGAAAGGGCCTCCCCTGTTTCACCGTTGAACGCACGCAGGCTAACCCAGACTCACGCCGTCGCCGGGAGGCCGTTCGGCAGGTGTCGGACGGGCGTCCGGTGGGCGTCCCGTGGGCGTCCGCACCCCCGGGGGGATGAAAGGATGGTGCCCATGAGCACGAGCGACGAGACACCCACCGGCATCGAGGCTCCGGTGGGTCCTGACCAGGCCACGCGGGACATCGCGGAGGTCGCAGCGGTCGAGGTCATCACCACGGCCGCGGTCCACCTGATGAGCGCCGCGGCGGTCAAGTGCGGCCTGGCCGAGGGCGACGACGCCGAGGAGCTCAAGGACCTCGACGAGGCGCGCAAGCTGATCACGGCGCTGGCCGCGCTGGTGGTCGCGAGCGCCCCCGACATCGGCAACCAGCACGCCCGCTCGCTGCGCGACGGCCTGCGCAGCCTCCAGCTCGCGTTCCGGGAGGCGTCGGTGATCCCCGACGCGCCGGGCGAGGGGCCGGGCGAGAAGTACACGGGTTCCGTCGTCTGATGACCGAGGCTCCCGTCGAGGCGGTACCGGAACCGGGGCGGGCGCCGCGGCCCCGTCGGGGTGGTTCCCGGGTGCTCGCCATCGTCCTGGTGGCGACGATCGCCGTCGGCGCCTACCTGTGGCTGACGACCGTCCGCTGGCAGCGCACGGCCTCCGACTGGGAGGCCGAGGCGCACGGCTACGCCGACGAGGTCGCCTCGCTGCGGATGCAGCTCGACGGCGCGAACTCCGAGCTGAAGGCCGCCCGGGACCAGCTCTCCACGGCGACGTCGCGCATCACGGACCTCGCGAACGAGAAGGCGCAGCTCGGTGACGAGAACGTCGCCTCGCAGCAGGTCCTCGACTACCAGACGCAGGTCAGCGCGGCCGGCGCCACGGTGGCCTCCGCACTGGGGCAGTGCGTGTCGGGCCAGGAGCAGCTCGTCGGCTACCTCAAGGAGGCCGACCAGTACGAGCCCGCCGACCTGGCCCGCTACGAGCGGGAGGTCAACGCGCTGTGCGCCGACGCGGAGGAAGCCAACAAGGCCCTGCAGCGGGAGCTGCGCCAGTGAGGTGGAGCGCCCGTTCGCGCGCCGTCCTCGCGGGGCTCGTCCTGACCGGGACGCTGGGCGGGTGCGGCGTGCTGCCGCCCCTGCCGGACCCCGTGCCGAGCGACATCGTGCCGTCCACGCCCGTGGGCCTGTCCCCCGCGGCCGGCGGGGACGCGCTGAGCCCGGACGGGTTCGACGCCGTCGAGCGGATGGCGGTCCGAATCCGCAACGTGGGCTGCGAGGAGCTGTCGACCGGTTCGGGCTTCGCGATCGACGAGCACACGCTGATCACCAACAAGCACGTCGTCGCGGACTCGAAGGACCTCGAGGTCAGCACCTACGACGGGCACGACATCACCGTCGGCGCCACGTCGACCGCCGGCCTCGCTGACCTCGCGGTGGTCCGCACGACCGACCCGCTGCCGTCGCACCCGGAGCTCGCGAAGGCCGACCCGGAGCGCGGCGACTCCGTCACGGTGGTGGGCTACCCCGCGGGCGGCGAGCTCACCGTCACCGAGGGCGAGGTCATGGGCACCACCCGGGACCCGCTGAACGCCAACCTCGGCGAGGTGCTGCTCACGGACGCCCCGGTCGAGCCGGGGTCGTCCGGGTCGGCCGCGCTGGACGACCAGGGCCGCGTGATCGGCGTCGTCTACGCGAAGACGGCGGACGACAACAGCCTGCTGGTGCCGCTGTCGACGCTCCAGGACATGCTGGCCGACGACACGGCGTTCACGCCGGCGAAGGGCTGCTGAGCGGGCGGATCAGCGGGCCGCGCCGATGCGGAGCTCCAGGGAGTCCACGCGCGCGGAGATCACCTCGGACGCCGCCAGGCGGGCGTTGACCTGCCCCAGCACGACGTCGAGCCCGGCCCGGTCCAGGCCCGGGTCCAGGGCGAGCACCACGGCGACCTCGGCCTTGCGGCCGGGCTCGGCGTGCGCCCGCACGACATGCTGGACGGGTGCGGCGGCGACCGTGACCTCGGACGCGACCTCGGGGTCGACGGCGAGCCCGTCCTCGTGCGGCACCAGGGCGGGCTGCCAGGGCTTGCCCTGCGCCAGCGCCCACACGGCCGGGCGCGGGACGAGCGCCGTCACGGGCCCGGCGGGGTCCACGACGATCAGCGCCCAGTTCTCGTTCACCGCTGACAGGGCCGCGCGGGTCGCCTCGACCGGAACCGGCCGGGCGTCGGCGCGCCACGCCTGCATGGTCGCCACGGAGGTGAAGACCGGCAGGGCGCGGCGGCCGTCCGGAGCCTCCAGCGCCACGACGCCGGAGGACGCCTCCTTGTCGACGGCCAGCCCGTCCGGGTTCTGCTCGACGACGCCGGCCTCGGCCAGCACCGGCACGAGCACGCGGGTCTCGGCCAGCCGGGCGACGACGTCGCGCAGCGGGACCGTCCCCGTCGAGTGGCCCTCCAGCAGGCGGGTCAGCTCGGCGTCGGCCGAGCCGTCGTCGCCCGCGAACTGGCTGGACGGCTGGATGGACTTCACTCGGCGGCCCCGTCGCCCGCGGGCTCAGCGGCCCCGTCGGTACCGGCCCCCGGCCGCCCCGCGACGTCGAGCGCCTCGGGGAGCGTGAAGGCACCCGCGTACAGGGCCTTGCCGACCACGGCGCCCTCGATGGTGCCGAGGGCGCGGAGCGCGCGCAGGTCGTCGAGCGACGAGATGCCGCCCGAGGCGACGACGTGCGCGGGGGTGCGCGCGGCGACGTCGGACAGGAGGTCGACGTTGGGGCCGCGCAGCGTGCCGTCCTTGGTCACGTCGGTGACGACGTAGCGGGCGCAGCCGGCCTCGTCGAGGCGGCCGAGGACCTCCCAGAGGTCGCCGCCCTCCTTGGTCCAGCCGCGCGCGGCGAGCGTGGTGCCGCGCACGTCGAGGCCGACGGCGACGCGGTCGCCGTGCTCGGCGATGACCTTGGCCGTCCAGGCCGGGTCCTCCAGCGCGGCGGTGCCGAGGTTGACACGGCGGGCGCCGGTGGCCAGGGCGCGCTCCAGCGACTCGTCGTCGCGGATGCCGCCCGACAGCTCGACCTGCACGTCCAGCTCACCGACCACGCGCGCGAGCAGCTCGGCGTTGGACCCGCGCCCGAAGGCGGCGTCCAGGTCCACGAGGTGCACCCACTCGGCGCCGCCGGACTGCCAGTCCAGGGCGGCGGTCAGCGGGTCCCCGTACGAGGTCTCCGAGCCGGCCTCCCCCTGGACGAGGCGGACGGCCTGGCCGTCGGCCACGTCGACGGCGGGCAGGAGCACGAGTCGGTCGGTCATGTCTCTCCAAGTTCTGTCTGTCGAAGTGTTGAGTGCTGGGTATTTGTCGGCCGAGCGGTGTCTGCGCAACAGATACCCAGCACTCAACGGGTGGGGCTAGGCGAGGGTCTTGAGCCAGTTCTCCAGGAGCTGAGCTCCCGCGTCGCCGGACTTCTCGGGGTGGAACTGGGTCGCCGCCAGCGGGCCGTCCTCGACCGCGGCGACGAACCGGCCGCCGTGGTCCGCCCAGGTGACCCTCGGCGGCGTGAACCTGCCCACCGCGTTCTCGTCGTAACCCTTGGTGAACGTCTGGGCGGCGTACGAGTGCACGAAGTAGAAGCGCTCGTCGGCGATCCCGGCGAAGAGGGCCGAGCCCTCCGGCGCCTCGACCGGCGACCAGCCCATGTGCGGCACCACGTCGGCGTGCAGCCGCTCGACGACGCCGGGCCACTCGCCGATGCCGTCGGTGCGCTCGCCGTGCTCCACCCCGGCGTCGAACATGACCTGCATGCCCACGCAGATGCCCAGGACGGGGCGGTTGCCGGCCAGGCGCCGGCCGACGACCTCGTCGCCGCGCACCGCCGTCAGGCCCGCCATGCAGGCGGCGAAGGCGCCGACGCCGGGCACGACCAGGCCGTCCGCGTCCTGCGCGAGGGCCCGGTCGGCCGTCAGCGTCACGTCGGCGCCCACCCGCTCCAGCGAGCGGACGGCGGACCGGACGTTGCCGAAGCCGTAGTCGAGGACGACGACGCGCGCGCCCACGGTCAGATCCCGTCCTTGCTGTCCGGACCGGTCTCGCCCTTGCCCATGCTCCTGCGGGCCTTGCGCGCGGCGGAGGTCAGCATCCGCATCGCCTTGAACTTGCTGATCGAGTCCGAGCCGACGACGCCCTCGATGTCGGCGACGGTCGTGGCGCCGGTCAGCAGGTCGACGACGTTCTCGGGCGCGCCGCCCAGCACCAGGCCGGGGGCGAGCTCGTCGCCGCGGACGCCGTCCGCGAACCGGACCGCCGTCATCTGCTCGCCCGTGCGGGTGACCAGGACGAGCGGGACGCCCCGCACGAGCTGGGAGATCGCCGCGGCGGCCCGCTCGGGCGCGTCGCCCGACCGGTCCCGCAGCACGCCGACCGCGCCGACCGAGGTCGGCACCGCGTCCAGGTCGAGCTGGGCCAGGGAGCTGGCCGCCGCGAGCGGCTCGGCGCCGGCGATCTGGGTGATGATCGCGGCGAACTCGGGCTCCCCCGTCCCGGTCAGGGAAGACAGGTCGTCGGGGATCTCGAGGTTGTCGAGGTCGAAGTCGGGCAGGTCGTCGCCGGCCGGCGTGCTGCTGTCGGACCCGCTGTTGTCGGGCCTGGGGCTGTCGGACATGGCTGCTAGAGCGCACCCTTCGTGGACGGGATGCCGTCGACGCGGGGGTCGACGGCGACGGCGGCGCGTAGCGCACGCGCCAGCGCCTTGAACTGAGCTTCGACGATGTGGTGGGGGTCGCGTCCGGACAGCACCCGCACGTGCAGGCAGATGCCCGCGTGGTGCGCGATGGACTCCAGGACGTGCCGCGTCAGCGACCCCGTGAAGTGACCGCCGATGAGGTGGTACTCCTGGCCCGCGGGCTCGCCCTCGTGCACCAGGTACGGCCGGCCCGAGACGTCCACGACCGCCTGGGCGAGCGCCTCGTCGAGCGGCACGAGCGCGTCGCCGAACCGGGAGATGCCGGCCTTGTCGCCGAGCGCCAGGCGCAGCGCCTCGCCGATGCTGATCGCGACGTCCTCCACCGTGTGGTGGGCGTCGATGTGGGTGTCGCCGGTCGCCTGCACGGTGAGGTCGATCAGCGAGTGCTTGCCGAGCGCCGTGAGCATGTGGTCGTAGAACGGCACGCTCGTGCTGATCTCGGTGCGCCCGGTGCCGTCGAGGTCGAGCTCGACCAGCACCTTCGACTCGGACGTGGCGCGCTCCACGCGTGCTGTCCTGCTCATGCCCGTTCCTCCCCCTGCAGTACCTCGGTGAGCGCCGCACGGAACGCGGCCATCTCGGACGACGTGCCGATCGACACCCGCAGCCAGCCGTCCGGGCCGGTCTCGCGGATCAGGACGCCGCGGTCGAGCAGACCCTGCCACACCGCGTGCCGGTCGTTGAACGTGCCGAACAGCACGAAGTTGGCGTCGGTGTCCGCGACGTCGAACGGGCGCCCGTCCGGCAGGTGCTGCTTCCGCAGCCACGTGACCGTGGCGTCCCGCTCGGCGCGCAGCGTGGCGACCTGCGCCATCAGCGACTCGCGGTGGCGCAGCGCGGCGCCGGCCGCGGCCTGCGTGATCGCGCTCAGGTGGTACGGCAGGCGCACGATGCGCAGGGCGTTCACGAAGTCGGGCGACGCGACCAGGTAGCCGAGTCGCGCGCCGGCCGCGGCGAACGCCTTGGACATGGTGCGCGAGACGGCCAGGTTCGGGTACCGCTCCAGCAGCGCGACCGCCGACGGCGTGCCGGGGCGCCGGAACTCCGCGTACGCCTCGTCGACCACGACGACCGGGCGCGCGCCGTCGAGGTCGACGCCGAGCGCCGCCTCGCAGACCGCCTCGATGGTGGCCGTGGGCAGCGCCGTGCCGGTCGGGTTGTTCGGGCTGGCCAGCAGGATCACCGACGGGCGCACCTCGCGGATCTTCGCGGCGGCGCGCTCCGGGTCGAGCGTGAAGTCGTCCTCGCGGCGGCCGACCACCCAGGTGGTGTGCGTGTCGCGCGCGTACTCCGGGTACATCGAGTACGTGGGCGCGAACGACAGCGCGGTGCGACCCGGTCCGCCGAAGGCCTGCAGCACGTGCAGCATGACCTCGTTGGACCCGTTCGCCGCCCAGACGTCGCAGTGGTCGAGGCGTACCCCCGTCTCCAGGGTGAGGTAGTCCGCGAGGTCCCGGCGCAGGACCGTGGCGTCCCGGTCCGGGTAGCGGTTCATCCCGCGGGCGGCACGAGCCACGTCCTCGGCGATGGTCGCGACCACGTCCTCGCTGGGCGGGTACGGGTTCTCGTTGACGTTCAGCAGCACCGGGACGTCGAGCTGCGGCGCGCCGTACGGCTCCTCGTCCGCCAGCTCCGGGCGCAGCGGCAGCCGCACCGAGGACGCCGTGGCGCTGCCCCCCGCGCCCTGCTGGTCGACGGTGTTGGTCATCACCGCACCAGTCTACGAACCGCGCGGCGCGGACCCGGCACCCGTCCGCCCACCGGGCGGGTGGCGATGGTCACGGGACGGGTCACCGCACGCCCAGCACGAACGGGTACACCGCCGCCGCCCCGGCCTGGCGCAGCAGGCGGGACGCGACCGTGAGGGTCCAGCCCGAGTCCGTGTAGTCGTCCACGAGCAGCACGGACCGGCCGGGCAGACCGCGCAGCGCGCCCTCGCCGAGCTGGAGCTGCAGGCGCCGGGCAACGCCGGCGAGCCGCATCGCGGAGTTCACGTCGTGCCGGCCAGGCTCATCCTGCCCCGCGACCGGGCCCACCGCACCGATCATCGGCACGCCCAGGTACTTGGCGAGCCCCGTGGCCAGGTGGAAGGAGAGCTGGGGCCGCCGGACCGAACGGATCGCCACGACGGCCTCGATCACGAGCGGGCCGGGCTCGGCCCCGCCCGGGACGTCGCCGTCGCCTGCCTCGCCCGCCGCCTCGCCGTTGTCCACCGTCGGACGCAGCGCGGGCCACTCGTCGAGCACCCTGGCCGCGGCCCGGCGCAGCGGCACGGGCAGCTCGCCGTCGTTCGCGTTCGGGGCGAGCAGGTCGCGCAGCGGCCCGGACCAGCCGAGGCCGTCGAGCCGCGCGACGGCCCGGCCCGGCTCGGCGAGCTCGGCGGGCGGGATCTTGCCCTTGAGGTCCAGTCCGATCGACGCCAGGCCCGTGGGCCACATCTTGCGGGGCTCGACCTCCATGCCCGGACGGTCCATCTCGGCCCGCGCGGCGGCGACGGCCTCGGCGTCGGGCGCCTCGGGCAGCGCCATGGTGCCGCAGCGGTCGCAGCGGCCGCACTCCCAGCCCGGGGTCAGGTCGGGGTCGTCGAGCTGGGCGCGCAGGTAGGCCATGCGGCAGCCCGGGGTGTTCACGTAGTCGACCATCGCCTGCTGCTCGGCGGCGCGGGTCGCGGCGACCCGCGCGTACCGCTCGGCGTCGTACGACCAGGGCTGCCCGGTCGCCTCCCAGCCGCCCTTCACGCGCCGGACGGCGCCGTCGACGTCGAGCACCTTGAGCATGGTCTCCAAGCGCGAACGGCGCAGGTCAACCTGCGTCTCCAGTACGGCGGTGGACATGGTGCCGCCGCCCGCCAGGGCGTCGAGCGTGGCCCGCACCTGCCCTTCGGCAGGGAACGCCTGCTCGCCGAACCACTCCCAGATCGCCTTGTCCTCGGTGCCGGGCAGCAGCACCACCAGCGCCTGGTCGACGCCACGGCCCGCGCGGCCCACCTGCTGGTAGTACGCGATGGGCGACGACGGCGCGCCCAGGTGCACCACGAACGCCAGGTCCGGCTTGTCGAAGCCCATGCCCAGCGCGGACGTCGCGACGAGCGCCTTGACGTCGTCGTTCTTGAGGTCGGCCTCGAGCTGCTCGCGCTGCGCCGGCTCGGTGCGGCCGGTGTACGCGGCCACCGCCAGGCCGTAGCCGCGCAGCTGCTCGGCCACCTGCTCCGCGGCCGAGACCGTGAGGCAGTAGACGATGCCCGACCCCTCGATGTCCTGGAGCGCCTCGGCCAGCCAGGCCACCCGCGTGGGCTGGTCGCCGAGCTCGAGGACCGCCAGGTGCAGCGACTCACGGTCGAGCCCGCCCCGGAGCACCAGCACGTCCTCGCCGGCGTCCGCGTCGCCGTGCACGGCGAGCTGCTCGGCCACGTCGGCCGTGACCCGCTCGTTCGCGGTGGCGGTCGTGGCCAGCACGGGGATGCCCGCGGGCAGATCGGCCAGGAGCGTGCGGATGCGGCGGTAGTCGGGGCGGAAGTCGTGGCCCCAGTCCGAGATGCAGTGCGCCTCGTCGATGACCACCAGGCCGGCGTCGGCCGCCAGCCGCGGCAGCACCTCGTCGCGGAAGCCGGGGTTGTTCAGGCGCTCCGGCGAGCACAGCAGCACGTCGACCTCGCCGCGCGCGATCGAGGCGTGCACCTCGTCCCACTCGGTCATGTTGGCCGAGTTGATCGTCACCGCCCGGATGCCGGCGCGCGAGGCCGCGGCGATCTGGTCGCGCATGAGCGCCAGCAGCGGCGAGACGATCACCGTAGGGCCGGCGCCCCGGGCCCGCAGCAGACGGGTCGCCACGAAGTAGACGGCCGACTTGCCCCACCCGGTGCGCTGCACCACGAGCGCACGGCGATGGAACGCCGCGAGCGCCTCGATCGCCGTCCACTGGTCGTCGCGCAGCCGCGCGTCGTCGCGGCCGACCAGCTCACGCAGCGCGGCCTCGGCCTCCTCGCGCAGCGAGGCGCCGGGCGACGCGGCCGGGACCGCGCGAGCAGCCGGCGCGGCCCCCGCTGCGTCGGCCGGCTCCTCCGCGCCCGGCTCCGCCTCCGCAGTCGGCTCGTCCACCTCCGCCGGCGGCCACCGGCGCACCGGCGCCACGGCCGCCACGCCGCCGTCGGGCAGCAGGCCGCGCAGCATCTGGAGCTTCGCCGCCTGGGCCTCGGGGGTGTTGCGCGCCGACGGCGGCAGCCCCGGGTCACCGACGTCGGTCAGGTGGGCGTCGTCGGGCGGCTCCTCCATGGCGAAGGGGAGGTCTGCGAAGGGGTCCTTGGTCACGTCATCGATCCTAGGAGCAGCCACCGACACCGCGAGCCGGTTATCCACAGCGGGCGCGCTTGGCACACTATTCCCCGGCGGGTCCCCGCGCCGCTTCGGGACGGGCCGCCGACGCCGCGTCGTCGGGCACGCCCGCCGGACCCGCCGACGCCGCGAGCGACGCGAGCAGCGCCAGCCGCTCCCCGCTCG
This sequence comes from Promicromonospora sp. NPDC060204, assembly GCF_042728455.1. Classification (NCBI taxonomy): domain Bacteria; kingdom Bacillati; phylum Actinomycetota; class Actinomycetes; order Micrococcales; family Promicromonosporaceae; genus Promicromonospora; species Promicromonospora sp. NPDC060204. The sequence goes on along the minus strand of NZ_JBHWZO010000053.1, from coordinate 1,748 downwards.
GCGAGTCCGGGGCGGCGTGCAGCAGCACGACCATCTGCCGGTCGGTGCCGGCGATCGACAGCTTCTCCATGTCGAGCTCCAGCTCGCCGACCTGCGGGTGCAGCATGTGCGTGACGTGCGGCCTCCCGAGGTTGACGTCGTGCCGCGCCCAGAGCGTGCGGAACCGCTCCGAGGCGAGCGAGAGCTCCCCGACGAGCCGTTCGGGGCGCTCGTCGTCGATGTCCGTGCCGACGGCCTCGCGGAACCGGGCGACGATCTGGGGCGCCACGTCGGGCCAGTCCGGGTGCATCGCCTGCTCGGCGGGGTCGAGGAACAGGTCGCGGAGCCGGTTGCGGCCCACCCGGAGGGTGGGCGACAGGGCCGCCGCGAGCCGGTTCACCGCGAGCACGTCGAAGTAGCGCCCCTCCACGTACCCGGGGATGCCGACCCGCTCCAGCAGCCGCAGCGTCCCGGCGGGCACCACCTCGCGGCGCGGCCGACGACGCCGCCTCCGCGGCGCGGGTGCCGCCAGGTCGAGCAGGTGCCGGGTGGCGGGCTCGTCCAGGAGCAGCACCCGGGCCAGCGACTCCAGGACCTGCGCCGACGGGTTGCGGTCGCGGCCCTGCTCCAGCCGCAGGTAGTAGTCGGCGCTGATGCCCGCGAGCAGCGCCACCTCCTCGCGGCGCAGGCCGGCCACGCGCCGCACGCCGCCCTCCGGCAGCCCGACGTCGGCGGGGCGCACCAGCTCGCGGCGCGCCCGCAGGTACTCGCTCAGCTGGGTCTCCCTGGTCATGCCCACCACCGTAGGCCGGGCGGTGCGCGCGTGCCTGGTCCCCGTACTCCCAGGATCGCCCGGGCACTGCCTGTCCGTGCCGAGCGGCCGCACGGTGGAGCCATGACCACACAGACGCTCCCCGGCGGCACCTTCACGCTCGCCGACGACCTGACCCTCAACCGCGTCGGCTACGGCGCCATGCAGCTCGCCGGCCCCGGTGTGTTCGGCCCGCCCGCCGACCGCGCGGCCGCGGTCGCCGTCCTGCGCGAGGCCGTCGCGCTCGGCGTCAACCACATCGACACCGCCGACTTCTACGGCCCGCACGTCACCAACGAGATCATCCGCGAGGCCCTGCACCCCTACGCGGCAGACCTGCACCTCGTCACCAAGGTGGGCGCGGTGCGCGACGCCGAGGGGCACTGGGTGTTCAGCCGCGAGCCGGACGAGCTCCGGCGGCAGGTCGAGCAGAACCTGGAGCATCTCGGCCTGGACCGCCTCGACGTCGTGAACCTGCGCGTCGGCGGCTTCGACGCCCCGGAGCCCGGGTCGCTGGCGCCGCAGTTCGCCGCCCTCGCCGCAATGCGGGACGAGGGCCTGATCAGCCACCTCGGCGTCAGCACCGTCACGGCGGAGCAGGTGGCCGAGGCGCAGACGATCGCGCCGGTCGTGGGCGTGCAGAACATGTACAACATCGCCAACCGGCACGACGACGCGCTGATCGACTCGCTGGCCGAGCAGGGCATCGCCTATGTGCCGTACTTCCCGCTCGGCGGCTTCTCGCCGCTGCAGTCGGCGGAGCTGAACGCCGTGGCGGCCCGGCTGGGCAGCACCCCGGCCGCCGTCGCGCAGGCCTGGCTGCTGCAGCGTTCGCCGAACATCCTGCTGATCCCCGGGACGTCGTCCGTGGCCCACCTGCGCGAGAACGTCGCGGCGGCCGGGCTCACGCTGCCCGCCGACGAGGTCGCCGTGCTGGACGCGATCGGCGCCTGACGCC
>NZ_JBHWZO010000052.1:0-28832 GCF_042728455.1 Promicromonospora sp. NPDC060204 | reverse complement strand
CTCTGAGCGCTCAGAGTGCGACTACCCCTACGTTCGATTGCGGCGGTGCCTAGGTGTCAGTAGTTGCCTCGGGCGATCCAGTTCTTGCCGTCCGCCGCGATGCCTTCGAGGATGCGGAGCGTCGGTGCGAACCCGGTGGTGTCGAGGCTGGTGTCCAACGGGTTGTCCGGTTCGACGTCGGATTCGGGCGGTTCGGGGTTCCGTGGGTCGTGCTCGGCGAACTCAAGGTCTTGTCCCTTGGTGACGAGGATGTCCCTGGTCGGCCCGTTGGTGAGGGTCAGACGCAGGTTCTGCTTGCCGTTGGTGCCCTCGACGACGTTGACCGAGGAGACCGCGTCGAAGCGGAACGTGTTGCGTTCCTCGCTGTTGAACCTTCCTGTTTCGAAGTTCACGACCTTGCTGACCTCACGGACGCCGTCTTCTGTGATCAGGAACAGCCGCAAGGCGTATCCGTTGTACCGCCAGGGTCCGCCAGATACGTGGGCTCTGCTGGCGCTGGGGGTAGGAACTCGGAGAACGGCATACGAGATCACGTCGCGCCATGAGATACGGAAGTGCTCAAGAGCGTCGGCGATCAGGATCGTGGTGTCGCTGCGCAGCCACGTCTCCATCTCGTCCTCGCTCGGCCGGGTGTCCGTCAGCCTCCGTTTCCATCGGAGGAACTCCTTCGTTCGCCCCTCCATACGCAGCTGCACATCGTCGATGTCGTCGCGGTGGTGGCGCTTTCCACTCGCAATCCTGTACCACTTTCGCGCGCAGTAAAGTCCGCTGGCGATTGCCAGGCACGTGATGATCGCAGCTCCGACGGGTTGGGCCTCGATCGCGGTCTGGACGACGGTGGCAAGCGTGAGCAGCAGTACCGTCAACCCGAGCAGGCTCTGGATCTTGGTCTTGTCGGCAACGTGAAAGCGAACTCTGTGATCGTCGATAGTGCCCGTTCGCCACTGATTCTGGACGTCGATGGCGTGGTAGCGAATCAGCCAGACGACATTAGCGAGCGAGACGTCACGTTCCCGGTAGATCTCGACGATCTCGTCTCGTAGGTATGCGCGAAGGCCCGCCGTCTCGTTCAGCCACCAGTCCCTGTGGCTGTCCTGCGGCCGGTACTTGCTGAAGTAGTCCTCGAAGGCTTTGGTGACGCTCGCGGCGAAACCTTGTCCCTCGGAGTTTGCACGGACTGGGCCGTGGTGCCGCCGGTGTTCCTCCCACCCGATCCGCTTGACGCGATAGCGCCATTCGAAAGCACTGCGGGCGCTGACATAGGCAGCGGCAAGTGCGAGGGCGTAGGCCACGATCGCCACGGGAACAGCGCTACTGAGGGCCAGCCACCCGAGGTAGCCGACCGTGAAGGCGCACAGTAGTGTCCCCGCAGCGATCCGGGCGCGTTCACCCGGGGCGATGTGCGGAGGCTCGGCAGGACGAACCCTCGGCCCTGCGGGGTCGGATTCGAAGTAGGCCCAGACCCGGTAACTGCGGCTCGCGGAATGGCGGTCGAGACGAGCCTGCTCCCTGGTGTTCGCCCAGACCCTGTCCTTCGTCGCGGCCGAGAGGACCTTGTCGAGATGCCGAAGAGCCTTTTCTTGTGTCTCCTTCGGCAGCGCCAGGATTTGCTTCTCGGCCAGCTTGATGCCCTCTGCCGACTGGTGGAACCGGTGAACGATCAGCTCCCGGACTGCTCCGAGCGCCGGGCCATACTCCTCGTCGTCCTCATAGGCGACGAATCGTTCGGCCGCGTCGCTGAGGCGAGCGCGTTCTTCTCTCGTCAGGTCCCGGTCCGACCGCGTGCTGAACATCGACAGCGTCCAGTGAAAGCGCACCTCGGCAGTGTTCAGCCCATCGGCCATGGCAGCGCTGAACAGCTCCTCGGCCTTGCGAGGAACCCCGTCGTCCAGATACTTCACGCCCATCGCGAACTTCTTCTCCGGCGGATCGTTCGGGCTGATCTGGTAGACGTTGGCGTGGTGGACGACGCTCGCCTGTATGCCCACCATGGACCCCGGACCGGCCGCGTTGTCCGTCCTGATGTCATGCGGCTCGGTCGCGGGCGCTGCCGGGTGGGCGTTCATGCCAGCCCGTTCACGGCAGCGATGACGACGGCGGTCTTCGCCGCGAGGTCCGCCAGATCACCCACGAGACCCTTGAGGCGCTTGAGGGCGAGCACGGACTTCTTCTTGGTCGCTTGGTCGGGTGCGCGGAGCGCGGTCTCGGCCGTCGAGATCTCTTCCTGCGCGGCGTCGTAGGTCTCGTCGTCGAGCGCCCCATCGGCCCGGTGGCGATCGAGCAGCAGGCGAAGCTCCGCCAGCGCCTTGGTCGGGTCGGTGACCTGCTCGCGCTCCGGCGTCGTGGACATCCAGACGGAACTGCCGGTGACGTTCGCCGCCACGATCCCCACGTTGCCCGAGGTGGTGTTGTGCACGGTGGTGCTGGTCGGGACGGGCGAGGACGCGGGGCGAGGCTCGTTCGGGGTCATGGACGTCTCCTCTGCTTCTTTGGCCAGTTCGACTGCGAGCTCGATCGCGAATGCCGCGGCGTGTGCCGCCGCCCGGGGTTGCCAGGTGCCGTCGTTCGCCGACGTCTTCTCACCGTCGGCCCGGTCGCTGATGCCGCGGATGATGGCGACCGGGGCACTGTTGAGGTGGCCGGCATGGGCGATCCCGGCGGCTTCCATCTCGATCGCCGTCGCGTTGTTGTAGTGCTTGTGGATCCGACGAGCTTCGACGGAGACCCGCGAGTTCAGGACCACCTCCCCGGCCGCGATGGCGCCGAACGTGACGCTCGGACGGTCGCCGTCCGACATGCCGGCGTCCAGCGGTAACCGGGCCGCCCAGGTTCCGGAACGCTCGAGGTGGTGGGCGAGCTGACTGAGGTGATGCGACGTCTTCCACTCGCTCGGGCGGGCCTTGAAGCCGTCGTCCTCGCTGGTGCCTCCCTGGTAGGCGAACACGCGGTCGGCCACCACCACCTGGCCGAGTGGCGTGGAGTCCCACACCGCTCCTGCCACGCCGACGAACAGCGCCGCCACAGGCGAGAACTGTTGGATCGCCCGCTCGGCGAGCACGGCGGAGTTCGAGTTGCCGACGCCGACGAGGCCGACCGCGATCCTGCAGTCCGTCCCGTCGACGGTGCCGATCTCGAACCGTGTGCCGCTGCCGTGCCGATGTTGCTCGATGTCCTTCAGGTGCTGTCGGACTGCCTTGTACTCGAGATCCAGTGCTGTCAGAACGACGACCACGCGTGCGTCAGTCATCGACCCTCCTCGGAATCGTTCGATGGTTCAGGGCGAGTGAGCGGGGGGTGCAGTGTCGTGGCAGGTCCCGCGCGGAACAGGCGGGCGGGACGGCCGGTCGTCATGCGACGGTCAGCGCCGGCGGACTCGATGAAGCCCGGGACGCGCTGAACCTTGCGGTAGAAGTTGCGTGGGTCGAGGTCGACGCCCCACACCGCCTCGTAGACCTCCTGGAGATCGGCGATGGTGAAGGTCTTGGTGCAGAAAGCTGTCGCCAGCGGTGTGTGCTCGAGCTTGGTCCTGGCCCGCTCGACGGCGTCGTCGACGATCTTCCAGTGGTCGAACGCGAGCTGGACGCCCCCGGACAGCGCCTGCTCGACCGGTACCCAGGCGGCTCCCGACGCGTCGGTACCGGCGACGGGCTCGGGCAGTCCCGGTGCGATCGCCAGGTAGGCGATCGACAGCACGCGGCCGCGCGGGTCGCGACCGGGTGTGCCGTAGGCGCCGAGCTGCTCGATGTGGAGACGGGTCCCGTCGAGATCCGCCTCCTCCCGCAGCTCCCGGAGTGCCGCCTCGTAGATGTCCTCCTCGGTGTTGTTGAGAAAGCCTCCTGGCAGGGCCTGGGCGCCCTGGAAGGGCTCGATGCCGCGCTCGATCAGCAACACGTGAAAGACCGACGCGCGCAACGTCAGGATCACGAGGTCGACCGCCACCAGGATCTCCGGCGGAGTCCACGTGTCTTCGTCGTCGGTCACCGGTTATCACCCCCTTAATGTCGAACTGACAATAAGGGGCGGGACGTCGCCCCGGCAAGAGCAAGCTGAAAGGTGGGTGAACTGAACGTAGGGGTAGTCGCATTCTGAGAGCTCAGAGTGCGACTACCCCTACGTTCAACTGCAGTGGACGGTCACGGCCGGCGGCGCCGGCCGTCAGCGCCGCGGCGTCAGCCCACGACCGTGCCCTTCGGGACCACCACCAGGCCCGACTCCGTCACCGTGAAGCCGCGCGCCCGGTCCTCGTCGTGGTCGACGCCCACGCGGGCCCGCTCGTTGATGATCACGTTCTTGTCGACGATCGCCCGATGCACGTGCGCGTAGCGGTGCACCTGGACGTCGTCCATCAGCACCGAGTTGGACACGTTCGACCACGAGTGCAGGTGCACGCCGGGGGACAGGACCGAACCGGCCGCCTGCGCCCCCGAGATGAGCACGCCCGGCGACACGATCGACTCCGCCGCGTGCCCCATCCGCCCCGGGCCCGCGTGCACGAACTTGGCCGGCGGGAGCCCCGTGTAGCCCGTGTACAGCGGCCACTCCATGTTGTAGAGGTTGAAGACCGGGTGCACGGCGATGAGGTCCGTGTGGGCGTCGTAGAACGAGTCGATGGTGCCGACGTCGCGCCAGTAGTCGCGGTCCCGGTCGGTGGAGCCGGGCACGTCGTTGCGGATGAAGTCGTAGACCCCCGCCTCACCCTGGGCCACGAACGCCGGGATGATGTCGCCGCCCATGTCGTGCCGCGAGTCCGGGTCGGCGGCGTCGCGCGTGACGGCCTCGACCAGCGCGTCGGCGTCGAACACGTAGTTGCCCATGGAGGCCAGCACCTCGGTGGGGGAGTCCGGCAGGCCCGTGGGGTCGGTCGGCTTCTCCAGGAACTCGCGGATCTTCGTGGGGTCGCCCGGGTCCACGTCGATGACGCCGAACTGGTCGGCCATGTCGATCGGCTGCCGGATCGCCGCGACCGTCGCCCGCGCCCCCGACTCGATGTGCGCGTCCACCATCTGCGAGAAGTCCATGCGGTAGACGTGGTCGGCGCCCACCACGACCACGATGTCCGGACGCTCGTCGTCGATGATGTTGAGGCACTGGTAGATCGCGTCGGCACTGCCGAGGTACCAGTGCTTGCCGACGCGCTGCTGCGCGGGGACCGGCGCCACGAAGTTGCCCAGCAGCGGCGACATGCGCCACGTCTTGGAGATGTGGCGGTCCAGCGAGTGCGACTTGTACTGCGTCAGCACCACGACGTGCAGGTACCGCGAGTTGACGATGTTGGACAGGGCGAAGTCGACCAGGCGGTAGATACCGCCGAAGGGCACAGCGGGCTTGGCGCGGGCGGCGGTCAGCGGCATCAGCCGCTTTCCCTCGCCGCCGGCGAGGACGATCGCAAGGACGCGGGGGGCGGAGGCCATACGGTGAGATTAGGGCCTTTCGGCCGGTTACGTCAGGTGGCACGCTGAGACGTCGCGCACGCTAGGTTGGCACTGTGCCCGACGTTCCCGCCGCCCCCGGCTCCGCCCCCCGTCCCGACGCCGCGCCGGATGCCGCCCCCCGTCCCGGCGGCGCGCTCCGCGTGGACCTGCTGACCCGCGAGTTCCCGCCCCACGTCTACGGCGGGGCGGGCGTACACGTCGCCGAGCTGGCCGCCGTCCTCGCCCAGCACGCCGACGTCCGCGTGCGCTGCTTCGACGGCCCGCGCGACGCCGCGACCGAGGCGTCCGGCGTCACCGGCTACACGACGCCGACGGCGCTCGCGGACGCGAACGCGGCCCTGGCCACCCTGGGCACGGACCTCGTGATGGCCGACGACGTCGCGGGCGCCGACCTGCTGCACTCGCACACCTGGTACGCCAACATGGCGGGGCACCTCGGCGGCCTGCTGCACGGTGTGCCGCACGTCGTCACGGCGCACTCCCTGGAGCCGCTGCGGCCCTGGAAGGCCGAGCAGCTCGGCGGCGGCTACGCGCTGTCCTCGTGGGCCGAGCGCACCGCGTACCTGGGCGCCGCGGGCGTCATCGCGGTCTCCGCGGGCATGCGGGCCGACATCCTGCGCGTCTACCCGGAGCTCGACCCCGAACGCGTGCACGTGGTGCACAACGGCATCGACCTGTCGGGCTGGCGGCGGCCCGACGCCGACGACGACGTCGCGCAGGCGGACGCCGCCGCGACCGTCCGCCGCCACGGCATCGACCCCGGCCGGCCCGCCGTCGTGTTCGTCGGCCGGATCACCCGGCAGAAGGGCCTGCCGTACCTGCTGCGCGCGGCCGCCGAGCTGCCGCCGGAGGTGCAGCTCGTGCTGTGCGCCGGCGCGCCCGACACCCCGGAGATCATGGCCGAGGTCCGGGGCCTGGTCGAGCGCCTGCGCGAGACCCGCACCGGCGTCGTCTGGATCGAGGAGATGCTCCCGCGGCCCGACCTGATCGCCGTCCTGGGCGCGTGCACCGTCTTCGTCTGCCCGAGCGTCTACGAGCCGCTCGGCATCGTGAACCTGGAGGCCATGGCCGTGGACCTGCCCGTGGTGGGCACGGCCACGGGCGGCATCCCCGAGGTGGTCGACGACGGCGTCACCGGCCTGCTGGTCCCGATCGAGCAGTCCGACGACGGCACCGGCACGCCGCTCGACCCCGACCGGTTCGTGGCCGACCTCGCGGCGGCCCTGACCCGCGTGGCGACCGACGCCGACGGCGCGGCGGCGATGGGGGCCGCCGGCCGCCGTCGGGCGGAGGAGCACTTCACCTGGGCCGCGATCGCGGACCGCACCATGGACGTCTACGAGCGGGTGCTCGCGGGCGCGTAGCGCGCCGGACGCCTCAGGCGCAGCGCGTCAGGCGATCTGGCCGTACGTCGCTGCGCTCATCGCGTGGCGCGCCGTGCGGTCCACCTCGCGCAGCGCCGTGGAGCGCTGGTCGACCTGGAAGACGTTCACCGCCCCGCCGTCGTCCACCGTGCCCAGCGCGACGATCGCGCGCAGCCGGCTGGCGAGGTCCAGCACGCGGGCGCGCCGGCCGTCCAGGTGCGGCACCGGCCACGACGACGTGCTGGCCGAGCGGATCCGCTCGATCGCGTCGGCCGCGTCGTCGCGCCAGCGGGCGACGTCGAGCTGGTCCAGGGCGTCCGTGGCCGTCATCAGGCTCGTGCGCAGCTCGCGCTCGGCGTCGGCCACCGAGCCGATCGTGCCGTGCACCAGCGTGCTCCACGCGGGGACCGGCAGCACGCGCCACGTCACCAGGTGCCCCGGCTCGATGTGGCTGCCGAACGCCTGCACCCGCGGCACGGCGGCCCAGCTCCCGGCGGGTGTCGTGACCACCACGCACTCGCCGGCCTCCGTGGCCTCGTGGTTGGCGGCCGCCGGGACGCCCGCGGCGTCACCCGGCGCGGGCAGCAGCGCGCAGACCTCGCGCGGCCCCTCCGTCCACGCGGTGAAGAGGGTGTCGAGGTCTGTTCCGTCGGCAAAGCCTGCTAGCCCCTCCACGGTGTGCGGCTCGTCGTCGCCCACCACGGACTTCACGGCGTCCGAGGTGTCGCCTATGCCCTGCAGCCACAGGGCGAGCAGCACGCTCCGGGGGAGGTCCTGTTCGGTGTCCACCGCAGCACTGTAAATGACTGTCGACCAGGTAGGGTCGGTGCCCATGAGCTCGGTTCTCCATCTTGCGGGCGTCACCGTCCGTCGCGGCACCTCGACCATCCTCGATTCCGTGGACTGGCAGGTGAACGAGGGAGAGCGGTGGATCGTTCTCGGGCCCAACGGCGCCGGCAAGACAACCCTGCTCCAGATCGTCGCCGCGCGCCTGCACCCGACGTCGGGCACGGCGAAGATCCTGGACGCGACCCTCGGCCGTGTCGACGTGTTCGAGCTGCGCCCGCGCATCGGCATCTCCAGCGCGGCGCTCGCCGAGCGGCTGCCGACGGCGGAGACGGTGCGCGACGTGGTGCTGACCGCCGCCTACGGCGTGACGGGGCGCTGGCGCGAGAGCTACGACGAGCTCGACGAGCAGCGGGCCAAGGACCTGCTCTCGACCTTCGACGTCGACCACCTCGCCGAGCGCACCTACGGCACCCTCTCGGAGGGCGAGCGCAAGCGCGTGCAGATCGCCCGGGCCCTGATGACCGACCCCGAGCTGCTGCTGCTCGACGAGCCCGGCGCGGGCCTCGACCTGGGCGGCCGCGAGGAGCTGGTGGCCACGCTGGCCGGGCTGGCGAGCGACCCGGCCTCCCCGGTGCTGGTGCACGTGACGCACCACGTCGAGGAGATCCCGCCGGGCTTCACGCACCTGCTGCTCATGAAGAAGGCCGGGATCCAGGCGGCCGGCCCCATCGAGGAGGTCCTCACCGCGGACAACCTCTCGGCGGCCTTCGGACTGCCGCTGATGGTGGCCCACGGTGGGGGTCGCTGGCTGGCTCGCGCCGCCCGCTGACCGCATTTCCTGGCGCCCGGAAACCTGGAATGTTCAGGGCCCTCAGGAAAAGTGTTTGAAACGGCGATTTCACTACCGCTGTGTCAGTGGTCCTTGGTAAAGTCCGGGCAAAGGTCCGAGGTAGCGGTAATTTCACCGCGAGGGCCCGCCGTCGGAGAGGTTCCGGCGGCGCCCGGTCGCCAACCGGAGTGGACGCTCGGAGGGAGCAACCCATGGCGTGGTTGTGGTGGGTAGGGGCGGCGCTGATCTTCGCGCTGATCGAGCTCTTGTCGTTGGACTTCGTCTTCATCATGTTCGCCGGCGGTGCGCTGGCCGCGGCCGTCGCGAACGGCGCGGGTGCGCCGCTGTGGGTGCAGGCCATCGTGTTCGTGGTGGCGTCGGTGGTGCTGCTCGTGACGCTGCGCCCCACGCTGATCCGGCACCTGCGCAACAGCACGCCCAAGTCGCCCACCAACGCCGAGGCAAACGTCGGCCGTACGGCGTCGGTGGTCCAGGAGGTCAGCGCCGCGTCGGGGCTGGTCAAGCTCAGCGGAGAGGTGTGGAGCGCGCGCTCCGTGCCCGGGTCGCCGCTGCTGCCTGCCGGCACTAGCGTTCGTGTGGTCCAGATCGACGGCGCCACCGCCGTCGTCGAGCCGGCGTAACCGCCTGGCGCCTGGGCGCCTCTTTGTGTTCCCCCAGACAGTCCAAGTCAGAAGTTCCTGTGCTCATCAGGAGCTTGAAAGCCGCCCGCGGGCCAAGGCGCCCGCGTAAGGAGACGTCGTGGAGTCATTCGGGCAAGTCCTGCTCTATCTGATCATCGCCCTGGTGGTGATCGTCGGTATCGTCGCGGTGATCCGCGCCGTGCGGATCGTTCCTCAGTCGGTGGCGCTCGTGGTCGAGCGCCTGGGTCGGTACTCCAAGACGCTCGACCCGGGCCTGCACGTGCTGGTGCCGTTCGTGGACCGGGTTCGCGCCGGCGTGGACCTGCGTGAGCAGGTCGTCTCGTTCCCGCCCCAGCCCGTGATCACCAGCGACAACCTGGTGGTCGAGATCGACACCGTCATCTACTTCCAGGTGACGGACGCCAAGTCCGCGGTCTACGAGATCGCGAACTACATCACCGCCATCGAGCAGCTCACGGTGACCACGCTGCGTAACGTGATCGGCTCGATGGACCTCGAGCAGACGCTGACCAGCCGTGACCAGATCAACGGCCAGCTGCGTGGTGTGCTCGACGAGGCGACCGGTCGATGGGGCATCCGCGTCAACCGGGTCGAGCTCAAGTCGATCGACCCGCCGCCCTCGGTGCAGGGCTCCATGGAGCAGCAGATGCGCGCCGAGCGTGACCGCCGCGCCGCGATCCTCACCGCGGAGGGTGTCAAGCAGTCGGCCATCCTCACGGCCGAGGGTCAGAAGCAGTCCGAGATCCTGAAGGCCGAGGGTGACGCCCAGGCGCAGATCCTGCGGGCCGAGGGTGAGTCGCGCGCCATCCTCCAGGTCTTCGAGGCCATCCACCGCGGCGACGCCGACCCGAAGCTGCTGGCGTACCAGTACCTGCAGACGCTGCCGCAGATCGCGAACGGCACGTCGAACACCACCTGGGTCATCCCTACGGAGTTCACCGCCGCGCTGGGCAACATCGCCTCCGGCTTCGGTGGCGGCGCCGGCCCCGCGGTCCCGCCGCCCCCGCCGGGCGAGGGCCCCTCGGGTCCGCGCCTGCCCATCGACTCCGTTCTGGACGAGCCCCTGCTGCCGGACCCCGCCGAGGCTCTCGCCGAGGCGCAGCGGCAGGCCGAGGCCGCCACGGCCGACGCGACGAGCGCCGGCACCCGGTCGGGCGAGCCGTTCGACACCGAGTCCGAGCGCGGCCAGCGCCCGGGCGGGTCGGCGACGCCCCCGCCGGTGCCCCCGGCACCGCCGGCCGGCTGACGGCCGCACCCGGCTGACGGCTCGGCCGACCCGAACCGTCGCCAGCAGTTCACGGAAGCCCTCCGGTGCTCGCACCGGGGGGCTTCCGGCATGTCCGCCCACGGGTCTGCCGTGGGCGTAATCGAGTTGCGGAGTGAGCGCTCACTCAATTACTGTCGGCGGCATGGACAACGCACGGACGCGGGCACCCCGCATGTCGCCCGAGGACCGCAAGACGGCCATCGTCGACGCGGTGCTGCCGCTGGTCGCCGAGCGGGGGCACGACGTGACCTCGCGCGAGCTGGCGCAGGCCGCCGGGGTCGCGGAGGGCACGCTGTTCCGGGCGTTCGGCGACAAGACGGCGCTGGTCGGCGCCGTCGCCGTCGAGGGTCTGGCGCGGGCGGGCAAGCCCGAGCAGACCCTCGCCGAGCTCACCGGCATCGACTCCGCTCTGCCGCTCGAACGGCGCCTGGAGCTCGTCATCGAGCTGGGGCGGCACCGCGTGGCCGAGGTCATGCGGTGGATGTCCGTGCTGCGCAGCATGGCACCGTCGCCCGGCGGTCCGGGCATGCCGTTCGGCGCGCCGCCGGCCGCGTCCGGCGCCGCGGGCGGGTCCCCGCCGGTGGCGCCGCCGGGCCCGCCGGGCCCGCCCGGCGCGCGCGTCGTGACGCCGGGGCCGCCTCCCGGCACCGGGTCCGTGGCCGACCAGCACGAGCGCATGCTCACCTACCGCAAGACGCTGCTGGAGCAGCGGGCACAGCAGCGCGCGGCTACGGTCGAGGGGATCACCGCCGTCCTGGCGCCGGACGCGCACCGTCTGCGGGTCCCCGTCGAGGTGGCGATCTCGCTGGTCGAGTCCGCCATCGCGGGCGCGCACCTGCGGATCGACCACCTGCAGCCCGCGGTGCCGGCCGACGTGCTGGCCGACGCCCTCGTGAACGGCCTCGCCGGCCCCCCGAAATTGCCTGGCCCCGACACCGTGGAGGGTGCAGCCTCCACTGCGGGAGCCGGTGCACCAGGTTCTTCAACCCCCAGCCCTGAAGGGAACTCTTGATGCTCGTCACGCTCGCCCGGAGGTATCTGGGCCCGTACCGCTGGGCGGTGGTCGCGGTGCTCGTCCTGCAGCTGGTGCAGACGCTCGCGGCCCTGTACCTGCCCAGCCTCAACGCCGACATCATCGACCGCGGCGTGGTGCGCGGCGACATCGGCTACATCTGGAGCACGGGTGGCTGGATGCTGGTCGTGTCGCTGGGCCAGGTCGTCGCCTCGGTGATCGCCGTCTACTTCGGCGCGCAGGTCGCCACGGCGTTCGGCCGTGACCTGCGGCGCGACGTGTTCCACTCCGTGCAGACCTACTCGGCGCGCGAGATGGCGCAGTTCGGGGCGCCGACCCTGATCACGCGCAGCACCAACGACGTGCAGCAGGTCCAGATGACCGTGCTGATGACGTTCACCATCATGGTGATGGCGCCGATCATGCTGGTCGGCGGCGTCATCCTGGCGCTGTCCGAGAACGTCACGCTGTCCGCGCTGCTCGTCGTCATCGTGCCGGTGCTGGCCGCCACGGCCGGCGTCATCGTCTGGCGCATGGTGCCGCACTTCCGGCGCATGCAGAAGCGGATCGACGCCATCAACTCCGTGCTGCGCGAGCAGATCACGGGCCTGCGCGTGGTCCGGGCGTTCGTGCGCGAGCGGCGCGAGTCCCAGCGCTTCGGCGTGGTGAACGAGGAGCTGTTCGACACCTCGCTGCGCGCCGGCCGCCTGATGGCGCTGACGTTCCCGGTGGTCATGCTCATCATGAACCTGTCGTCCGTGGCCGTGCTGTGGTTCGGCGCGCACCTCATCGAGGACGGGAGCATGCAGATCGGCTCCCTGACGGCGTTCCTGAGCTACCTCATGTACATCCTCATGGCCGTGATGATGTCCACGATGATCTTCATGATGATCCCGCGCGCCGCGGTCGCGGCGGAGCGCATCGGGGAGGTCCTGGACACCGAGCCGTCCGTCGTCGACCCGGAGCACCCGGTCGCCCTGCCCGGCCTGCGGGTCGTGGAGGACGGCTCGCCGGAGAGCAACGGCTCGCCGGCGAGCAACGGTTCGCCCGACGGCGTCGGCGCGGGTCCGCGCGGCCGCGTCACCTTCGAGGGCGTCGAGTTCGGGTACCCGGGCGCCGAGGAGCCCGTGCTGTACGACCTGACGTTCACGGCTGAGCCGGGCCAGATCACGGCGATCATCGGCTCGACCGGCTCCGGCAAGTCGACGCTGCTCAACCTGGTGCCGCGCCTCTTCGACGCCACCGGCGGCACGGTCCGGGTGGACGACGTCGACGTGCGGGACCTCCTGCAGCGTGACCTCGGCTCGCTCATGGGCCTGGTGCCCCAGAAGGCGTTCCTGTTCACCGGGACCGTCGCCGACAACCTCCGGTACGGCAAGCCCGACGCCACCGAGGACGAGATGTGGGCGGCGCTCGAGGTGGCGCAGGCGCGCGACTTCGTCGAGGCGCTGCCGGACGGCCTGGAATCCGTCGTGGCGCAGGGCGGCTCGACGTTCTCCGGCGGGCAGCGGCAACGCCTCGCCATCGCGCGGGCGGTGATCCGCAAGCCCCGCATCTACCTGTTCGACGACAGCTTCTCCGCCCTCGACTACGCGACCGACGCCCGGCTGCGGGCGGCCCTGCGGCCGCAGACCGCCGACGCGACAGTGATCGTCGTCGCGCAGCGCGTGGCGACCATCCGCGACGCAGAGCAGATCCTGGTGCTCGACCACGGCAGCATCGTCGGCCGCGGCACGCACGCGCAGCTGCTGGCGGACAACCCGACGTACCAGGAGATCGTGACGTCCCAGATGAGCCTGGAGGAGGCGGCGTGAGCAACGAGGAGAAGCAGTCCCAGGGGGAGAGCACGACGGCGGCGCCGCCACGCGGCCCCGGCGGTCCCGGGCGTGGCCCCGGTGGGGGCGGCCCGATGGGCATGGGCATGGGTATGCCCGTGCAGAAGCCGATGGACTTCAAGGGTTCGCTGCGCCGGTTCGCCGGCATGCTGCGACCCGAGCGCCTGAACGTCGTGGTGCTCATGGTGCTGGGCATCGGTTCGGTGGCCCTGACGGTGCTCGGGCCCAAGCTGCTCGGCAACGCGACCAACGTGATCTTCGCGGGCGTCGTGGGCGCGCAGCTCCCCGCCGGGGTGACCACCGAGCAGGCCGAGGCCGGCCTGCGCGCAGCCGGCCAGGACCAGATGGCCGACCTGCTGAAGGGCGTGGTGGGAGTGGTGCCCGGCCAGGGCATCGACTTCACGCTGCTCATGCAGACCCTGGGCTGGGTCGTCGCGGCGTACGTCGGGGCGTTCCTGTTCGGCTGGCTCCAGTCGCGCATCACCGCCGGCGTCGTGCAGCGCACGATGCGGGACCTGCGCGACCAGGTCGAGGCGAAGCTGCACCGCATCCCGCTCTCGTACGTGGACGCCAAGCAGCGCGGCGAGATCCTCTCGCGCGTCACCAACGACATCGACAACGTGGCGCAGACCACCACACAGACCCTCGCGCAGCTCGTCACCGCCGTCCTGACGGTGATCGGCGTGCTCGGCATGATGTTCTGGATCTCGCCGGTCCTGGCGCTCGTGGCGCTCGTGACGGTGCCGCTGTCCGTGATCCTCACGGCGCAGATCGCCAAGCGCAGCCAGCCGCAGTTCGTGGAGCAGTGGGCGGCCACGGGGCGCCTGAACGCGCACATCGAGGAGTCGTTCACCGGGCACGCGCTGGTCAAGGTCTACGGGCACCAGGAGTCCACGGCGGAGGCGTTCGCCGAGGAGAACCGTGCGCTGTACTCGTCCAGCTTCAAGGCGCAGTTCATCTCGGGCACGATCCAGCCGGCGATGGGCTTCCTCGCGAACCTGAACTACGTGATCGTCGCGGTGATCGGCGGCCTGCGCGTCGCCTCGGGCACACTGTCGCTGGGTGACGTGCAGGCGTTCATCCAGTACTCGCGCCAGTTCACGCAGCCGCTCACGCAGGTGGCCTCCATGATGAACCTGCTGCAGTCCGGCGTGGCCTCCGCCGAGCGGGTGTTCGACCTGCTGGACGCGCCGGAGCAGTCCCCGGACCCGGAGCGGTCGCAGAAGGTGGAGCCGGTGCGCGGCCGGGTCGCGTTCGAGGACGTCACGTTCTCGTACACGCCCGAGCAGCCCCTGATCACCGGGCTGAACCTGGTCGCGGAGCCGGGGCAGACCATCGCCATCGTCGGCCCCACGGGCGCCGGAAAGACGACGCTGGTCAACCTCCTCATGCGGTTCTACGAGGTGGACGGCGGGCGCATCACCCTGGACGGCGTGGACACGCGCGACATGTCGCGCGACGACCTGCGCTCGTCGGTCGGGATGGTGCTCCAGGACACCTGGCTGTTCAAGGGCAGCATCGAGGAGAACCTCCGGTACGGCGTGCCCGACGGCGTCACGGTGGACGAGGACGAGTTCCTCGCCGCCACCCGGGCCACCCACGTGGACCCGTTCGTGCGGACGCTGCCGGACGGCTACGACACCGTCGTGGACGAGGAGGGCTCGTCGGTCTCGGCGGGCGAGAAGCAGCTCCTCACGCTCGCGCGGGCATTCCTGGCGGACCCGGCGATCCTCGTGCTCGACGAGGCGACGTCGTCCGTGGACACCCGCACCGAGGTGCTGGTGCAGGAGGCCATGAACCGGCTGCGCAAGGACCGGACGTCGTTCGTCATCGCGCACCGCCTGTCCACGATCCGCGACGCCGACGTGATCCTCGTGATGGAGCACGGCGACATCGTGGAGCAGGGCTCGCACGACGACCTGCTCGCCGCGAACGGCGCGTACGCGCGCCTGTACGCGAGCCAGTTCGCGGCCCCGGTCGTGGAGGAGCCTGCGGCGACGTGACCCGTGCCCGCCGCGCGGGCGGGCGCCGAGATGACCATGCAGCTGCTGCCAGGACGTGCTGAATCCTGGCAGCAGCTGCATGGTCCTTTTTGTCGGGCCCGGCCCGGCCAGGTCAGGAAGCGGCCACCGCGTGGGGGTCGGTCCCGTTGAGCGTGGCGACCACCTGGTCGTAGTCGCCGCGGACCTCGCCGTAGCGGAGGAACTTGACCCGCTCCACCTGGATCTCGTGGGCGTCGGGCCGGCTCTCCAGCAGCGCGAGGGCCTCGTCGACGAACTCGTCCAGCGGCATGGCCAGCGGGTTGGTGTCCTGGCCGGGCATCAGCTCGGTCCGCACGGACGGCGGCACCAGCTCCACCACGGACACGCGGGTGCCCGCGAGCTGCAGGCGGATGCTCTCCGAGAGCATGTGCACCGCCGCCTTGGACGCGTTGTACGACGGCGTGACACCGAGCGGCGTGAAGGCCAGGCCCGACGACACGGTGAGGATCGTCGCGTCGGGGCGGCTCTGCAGGTGCTCGGTGAACGCGGCGATCAGCCGGATCGGGCCGAGCACGTTGGTGGTGACGACGGCCTCGGCGTCCGCGAGGAAGCCCGGGGTGCGCCAGTCCTCGGCGCGCATGATCCCGGCCATCGGGACCAGCACGTTCACCGCGGGGAACCGCTCGATCACCTCGGCGGACGCGGACGCGATCGAGGCGGGGTCGCTGGTGTCGACGCGCACGGTGCCGAAGCCGTGCTCCGCGGCGAGGGCGTCCAGCGCCGTCGTGTCGCGGCCGCCGACGATCACGGTGTTGCCCCGGGCCTGGAGGCGGGTGGCGAGGGCGAGGCCGATGCCGCGCGTGCCGCCGGGGATGAAGACGGTGTTTCCGGAGGTGTTCATGGCTCCACCGTGCGGCCCCGGCGCCGACGGCGGGAGAGACCCGGTGAACCAGGGACCGGCGGTCCCTGGTTCACCCGGCGGGCGCGGCGCACGATGGGGGCATGAACCGCGCAGCCCTCGCCGACTTCCTCCGCCGACGCCGCGAGGCGCTGCGCCCGTCCGACGTCGGACTGGTGCCCGGGCCCCGCCGTCGCGCACCGGGGCTGCGCCGGGAGGAGGTCGCCGCCCTGACCGGGATGTCGGTGGACTACTACGCGCGGCTGGAGCAGCAGCGCGGGCCGCAGCCGTCCGAGCAGATGCTCGCCGCCCTCGCCCGGTCCCTGCGCCTGACCGCCGACGAGCGCGACTACCTGTTCCGCCTCGCCGGGCACGGCGTGCCGCGGCGCACGCCGGCCGACTCCCACGTGGCGCCCGCCCTGCTCCGGGTGCTCGACCGCCTGGAGGACGCCCCGGCGCTGATCATCTCGGGCCTGGGCGAGACGCTCGTGCAGAACCGCCTCGCCGAGGCGGTCTTCGGCCCGGCGCCCACCACCGGTCTGGCGCGCAGCTCCGTCTACCGGTGGTTCACCGACCCCGCGTCCCGGGACGTCTACCCGCCCGAGGACCACGACCGGCAGGCCCGGAGCCAGGTCGCCTCCCTGCGGGCGGCCCACGCGGCGGCCGGGCCAGGCTCGCCCGCCGACGAGGTGCTGCGCGCGCTGCTGCGGGAGAGCCCGGAGTTCGTGCGGCTCTGGGAGCTGCACGAGGTCTCCCGCCGCTTCGAGGACCACAAGACGCTGGTGCACCCCGAGGTGGGCCGCATCGACGTGGACTGCCAGGCGCTGTTCACCGAGGACCAGTCCCAGGCCCTCCTGGTGCTCACCCCCGCGCCGGGCAGCGCGGCCGAGGAGAAGATCCGCCTGCTCGCGGTGCTGGGGCACGAGACGTTCGCGTAGGTGCGAGGATCGCCTGGTGCACGACGACGAACGCTGCCCCTGCCTCTCCGGCGACACCTACGGCGCCTGCTGCGGGCGCTACCACTCCGGCGCCGCGACCGCCCCGACGGCCGAGGCCCTGATGCGCTCGCGCTACTCGGCCTTCGCCGTAGGGGACGGTGCCTACCTGCTGGCCACGTGGGCGCCGGACACCCGGCCCGACGACGCTGGGATCGGCGACGAGGAGTGGCGCCGCCTCGACATCCACCGCACGGAGCGCGGCGGCCCGTTCGACACCACCGGCCTCGTGGAGTTCACGGCCTTCTACCGCAACCCGGTCACGGGCGTGCGCGGCAGCCTGCACGAGACCAGCAACTTCGTCCGCGAAGACGGCCGCTGGTACTACGTCGACGGCGCCCGCGAGGCCCACTCGGGCTAGGCGCCGCGACGTCGGTGCGTGGGACGCGACGTCGGTGCCTGTGCCGCCGGACCCTGTGACGGCCGGCCAATCGCCGGCCGGGGACCGCCGGCGTCGCCGTTACCCGGGCGAGGGTGGCCGGGTGGGCCGGACTTCGCTCAGCAGGGACCCGGCACGTTCGGCCTGGCCGGACAGTCCTGCTGGGCCGGCAAACCCGGGTCGCAGCCGATCGAGATCCGGGTCACCCGGCCACGCCCGCAATGGTGGTGTCCACCTGCCAGGCCGTCGACGCTCGGCAGGGTGCAGCGACCTGCCGCACCGAGAAGGCCGGTCAGATCCAGCCTTCCTCCCACGCGCGGTGGGCCGCCGCGTGCCGGGTCGCGACGCCGAGCTTGGCCATCGCGGAGGACAGGTAGTTGCGCACCGTTCCCGGCGCGAGGTGCACGGCTGCCGCGATCTCGGACACCTGCGCGCCGGTTCGCGCCGCGCGCAGCACCTCCAGCTCCCGGTCCGTCAGCGGGCACTCGTTCTCCGTGAGCGCGGACGCCGCGATCTCGGGGTCCACGTACCGGTGCCCGACGGCGACGTCGCGCACGATCTGCGCGAGCCGCGCCGCGGGCGTCGACTTGGGGACGAAACCGCTCACCCCGGCGGCCAGCGCCCGGCGCAGGACGGCGGGGCGCGCGTGCCGCGTGACGATGATGATGCGGGGCGGCGTGCCGTCGGCGCCGGCCAGGATCTGCCCGGCGGCGTGCAGCCCGTCGGTGGGCGGCATCTCCAGGTCGAGGACCGCGACGTCGGGCCGGTGCTGCCCCGCGAGCCGGACCGCCTGGGTGGTGGTGGCCGCCTCGGCCACGACGTGCAGGTCCTCCTCGAGGTCGAGCAGGGCGCACAGCGCCCCGCGCAGCAGCTCCTCGTCGTCGGCCAGCAGCAGGCGGATCATCCGGTCACCGTCGCCGTGACCACGAACCGGTCCTCGTCGCTGACCCAGGACAGGCGGCCGCCGACGGCGTCGAGCCGCTCCGCGAGGGAGGCCAGCCCAGTCCCGTCGCCCGTCGTACCGACCGCGCCGGCGGAACCGGCTCCCGCCGAGCCGTTGCCCGACGCCGCCGGCCGCGCGCCGTCGTTGTCGATCACGAGGCGCGCTCCCGCGTCGTCCGGGACCAGCACGATTGCCGCGCGCGTGGCGCTGCTGTGCCGCAGCACGTTGGTGGTGGCCTCGCGGACCACCAGGCCCAGCAGGCTGCGCGGCGCCTGGGGAAGGGCGGCGGCGAGGCCCGCGTCGACGTCGGCGTGCACCTGGACGCCCGCCGCGGCCAGGACCCTGGACGCGTTGGCGATCTCGGCGTCGAGCGTGGTGCGCCGGTAGCCCTGCACCAGGGCGCGGGTCTCGCGCAGGGCGTCCCCGGCGAGCTGCTGCACCTCGCGCATCTGCTCGGCTGCGCGCGCCGGGTCGGCCTCCGCGAGCCGCGCGGCGAGCTCGCTCTTCAGGGCGATCACCTGGAGGTGGTGCCCCTGGATGTCGTGCAGGTCGGCGGCGAACCGCAGGCGCTCGTCCGCCACGGCGAGCTGTCCGGCGAGCCGCCGGGCGTCGTCGAGCCGCGTGGCCACCTGCCAGCCGTGGAGCATGCCGAGCATGGCCGGGCCGAACGCCACGACCATGAGGGCGGGCATCCACACGGCGTGCGCCACGTTGGGCTCGCCGGTGGCCAGCGCCGTGACCAGGCCGATCGCGGGCAGGACGACCAGCGCGAGGCCCAGCGCCTGCCACGCCCGGCGCGGCGGCAGGAACATGACGAGCACCGCGATCGTGGCGGCCGGCGCGATGGACCAGATCCCGAAGTTGCCGACGGCGAGCGGCACCGCCGCGGCGACCACCGCGGCGCCGATGGCGGTGACCAGCCAGCCGGCCGACGGCGCCCGGTCCCGCATCCGCTGCCCCAGCAGCACGCCGCAGGCGACGATCGTGGTCGCCGTGGACAGGCCGGTCAGGGCGCGCAGCCCGGCGGGGACGTCGGGGTCCAGCACCCAGTCGCCGACGGCGAAGCCCAGCACGCACGCCACGGTGCCCGCCAGCCCCCACCAGACGTTGCTGCGGAAGCTCGCGAGTCCGCTGCCGCCGTCGTCCGCGACGGCCGGGCCGGTGCTCATGACGCCATCCTGCCAGCGAGGACGCGGCTCCGGGGTGTGCCGCGGCACCTGGATGACATCTGTCATACGGGCTCGTGACAAGTGCCCGCGCCCGGGTGCGGTCCGGCACTACTGGCGCCCCGCGCCGCGCGACAGCGTGGAGAACAGCGCGGCGAGGAACGCCGCCCGGAGCGAGGAGACGGCGAGATGACGGAGACGACAGGCCGGGTCACGGCGGGAACGGCCGGCACGGCGGCGGCCTCGATGACGGTGCCGGTCCGGGGAGACGGCACGGGCGACACCGCGTCGCCCACGGCGGCCCACGCGGCGGCCCACGGAGCCGCCGACGCCCACCCGGCACGCGACACCGAGCCGGTGTCCCGGGCCCGGGTGGTCGGCCGGTTCCTGGCGCACCTGGCCGAGATGGTCGTGGTGATGATGCTCGGCATGCTGGCGCTGGCCCCGGCGTGGGACTTGGCGGGCGCCGCCCTCGGCGTCGAGGCGGCGCTGGCCCGGCCGGACGTCGGGGCCGTGGTGATGGTCCTGGACATGGTCGCGGCCATGACGGTGTGGATGCGGGTGCGGCGGCACGGCTGGGCCGCGATCTGGGAGATGAACGCCGCGATGGCGGCGCCGTTCGCGGTGCTGCTCGCGCTGTTCTGGGCCGGGGCCGCCACGGCGGGCGACCTCATGCTCTGGGGCCACGTGCTGATGGTGCCGGCCATGGCGGGCGCCATGCTGCTGCGCCCGGCCGAGTACACGCAGCACGTCCACGGGTTCGACCTGGCGTGGCTGAGGGGCCGGTGGCCCGTGCTGCTCGGGCTGGCGCTGCTCGCCCTGACGATCGCGGGCGGGGTGGGCGGCCTCCCGCCGTGGCTGATCCTGGGGGTCGCGCTCGTGTACCCCGTGGTGGGTCTGGTGCGGCGCAGCATCCGGGGCCGGTCGATGGTGCTGCTGCAGGCGGCCGGGCTCGCGGTCTTCGCGGTGGTCGCGCTGCTGGCCACGGCCTTCGCGGGGCAGGACACCGGGGCGTACGTGGTCGCGGCGGGCCTGGTGGGCCACGCGGTCTGGGACGCGTTCCACCACCGGGCCGGCGCGGTCGTGTGGCGCTGGTACGCCGAGGCGTGCGTGGTCTACGACCTGCTGCTGGCCGCGGCGGTGGTCGCGGTGACGTTCGCCCCCTGAGGCGGCGGTACCCAGCCCGGCGACGCCCCAGGTCAGCCCACCCGGCCGGATCCTGCGTGATTCCCGCAGGATCCGGCCGGGCCGCGCGTGGCGGCACGCCCGGCGGCGTCGGGCACCCCTACGTTGGGGCGCTATGGACAGCGCGCCCGGAACCGTCCCCGGTACCCAGCCCGGCACCCCGCCCAGCATCCTCGAGCTGCGGATCCACGGCGTCGCGAACGCGCTGCCGTACGGCGCGCTCGGGCTGCCCCGGGACGAGGTGACCCAGTCCGACGGCGACGGCCTGGGCAGCTTCTGGGTCCCCGCGCCGGCCGCCGAGGCGCGGGACCGGGCGCTCCCGCCGGGCGACGTGCACGCGATCCGGCCGGACGTGCGCCGCGAGGCCTACTCGTGGGGCGCGATGGCCCGCCTCGGCGGACTGCCGTTCGGCGGCCTCCTGGGCGTCGTGGGGACGCTCGCGGTGCGCCTGCTCTGGGCGGCGATGGTCCCGTTCGGCCTGGTCAACGCCGCGTACTGGGCCCGCCGCATCCCGGCCCCGCTCCCGGCGGCGCACCGGCCCACGGCGCGCGACACGCGCCCGGGCAGCCTGCGCCCGGACCCGACGGCCGCGCTGACCCGCGTGTTCTCGCTCGGGCTGACGCTGCTGTTCGTCTCGGCCGTCGCGACGGTCGCGCTGTCGGTTGTCGGCACGCGCTGCATCGGGCTGGCCGGCCGCGGCCCCGACGCGGTGGTCCCCGTCTGCGCCCGCATCCCCGAGGCGCTCCACGGCCTGGCCCGGCTCGACGTCGGCGACCGCCTGGCGCTCCTGTCGCTGGTCCCGGTGCTGCTGGTCGCGATCCTGGTGGCCGTGGCGCACGGCGGCCAGGTCCGGTTCGAGTCGAAGTTCTCGGTGATGCGCGCCGGGCGCACCGTGCCGCCGTCGGGCCCGCCGCTGCACCGCGCGGGCTTCTGGTCGCAGCGCTCGGGCTCGGGCCTGCTGTGGGCGCACCTGGGCGCGGCGCTCGCCCTGACGGGGCAGTACCTCACCTGGACGCGCTACGCCGACGCCGGCCTGCCGGCCCCCGGCCTCCCGCTGGTGGCCCTGGTCGTGATCCTGGGGGCGTGCGCGTTCGTCGCCCTGCGCACCGACGACGACGGCGTCCAGGCGGTCACCCCGCGCTGGAAGGCCCGGGCCGGCCTCGCCGTGTTCGCCGCCGGGCTGCTGGTCTGGCTGCTGGCGTGCGCCGCCTGCGTCGCCGGGCCGCAGCCGGAGCGGATGCCCGCGCTGATCGGCCTGGACCTGGTGCCGGCGCTGCTCGGCGTCGGCCTGGGCGGCATCGCCGCGACCGGCCTCGCCTGGCGCACCGCGCGCAGCACCCGGGCCGTCGCGGCGTGGACGGCGGTGCCGGTGGTCGCCACCGCGTGCGTCGGCGTCGTGCTGGTCACCCAGCCCGGCCCGGGGCTGCGCTACCTGCTCGTGGCCGTCGCGCTGCTCGCCGTGCTGAGCCCCGTGGTGGTCGTGGGGGCCGCGATGCTGCTGCGGCGCCGGGCCACCGAGGGCTGGAACGGCGCCGGGCCGGGGGTGTTCCTGCTGGTCTCCGTCGCGGCGGCAGCCGTCTACTCCAGCCTGCTGGTGCTCGGCGTGCAGTGGGCCCTGCGCACCGGCGAGCACCCCGCGCCGGAGCCCCTCGGGGGCGGCCTGGTCGGCGTCGCGCGCACCGTGCCCGACCCCGAGCTCGTGCGGGTCCCGCCGGTCTACACCGAGTTCGGCACGGCATCCGTGGTGATCGCGCTCGTCTTCGTGGTGCTGCTGGTCGTGGCGGCGGCCGGGCCGTACGTCATCGACACCCTGCGCTCGCGGGCGCTCTGGATCCCGGGCGCGCCGCGCACGCTCGGGCCGCCGTACGGCCCCGCGGTGCCCGCCTGGCGGGCGGTCGCGGACGCCCCGGGCCCCGACGGCGGCGCCAACCCCGTGCTGGAGCGGGTGCTGCGGGGCCGGCAGGTCGCGGCCATGTCGCACCGGGTCGAGCTCGCCGGCGGCGCCCTGGCGGCCGCGTGCTACGTCGCGGCCCTGGTGGCCCACATCCCGCTGATCGCCCGGCCCGGCGGCACCGGGGCGGTCCAGGTGCCCCCGTGGCTCTCGTCGCTGGCGGTGCCGGCCCTCGGGGTGCTGGCGGCGACGCTGGTGGCCAGCGCGCTGGCGGGCGCCTCGGGCGGCGTCCCGGGCCGTCCGTGGGGGCTGCTGTGGGACCTCCTGTGCTTCCTGCCGCGCAGCGCCCACCCGTTCGGCCCGCCGAGCTACGCGGAGCGCGTGGTGCCCGAGGTGCGCTCCCGCGTGGACGCCTGGCTCACCGGCGCCGACATCGCCGACGACGCCGAGCGCGCGCGGGTGGCTCCCGGGCGGCGCGTGGTGCTGTCCGGGCACTCGATGGGCGGCGTGCTGGCGGCCGCCGTCATCCTGATCCGGGCGGGCAACCCGGTGGCCGACGGCGCGTCCGACACGTCGTCCGGCACCTCGTCCGACACTGCCGACGGACGCATCGGCCTGCTCACCTACGGCATGCAGCTGCGGCCGTTCTTCGGCCGGTTCTTCCCCGACCTCCTGGGGTCGTCGACCACGGGCCTGCCGCCGAGCACCGGACCCGCCTGGTCCGCGGACCCGTGGGGCGGGCAGGTCGAGGCCGCCGCTCGCGACGAGCGCGCGGCGGGTTCCGGACCCGGGGCCGTTCCGGCGGCGCCGTTGACGCCGGAGGGCCCCGAGCCCGGTTCGGGGGAACAGGCCACGCTGCTCTCGCTGCTGACCTGCGGTGCGAAGCCCGCGTGGGTGAACCTGTGGCGGCGCACCGACTTCCTGGGCTTCCCGGTGATGGGCTACGGGGAGAACGACGTCGACCGCGGGGCGGAGGAGATGGACCGGTCGGCCTATCTCTTCGCGGTGGCGACGCACTCGGGGTATCCGGCGTCGTGGGCGTACCACGAGGCGCTGGACGAGGTGATCGGTCGGCTGAGGGTGCGGCTGACGCCGGCCGGGCAGTCGGGTGCCCAGCCGGCGGTCACGCAGCGAGGGGAGCCGGGCTGACGACGTCGCGGAGCCGGGCCAGCGCGGACTCGAGGATCTGCGCCACGCGCTCCTTGGTCACGCCGAGGCGGCGGCTGATCTCGTCGAGGGTGCGCGTGGTGCCGTCCAGGAGGCCGAAGCGCATCTCCAGGACCCGGGCCTCGACGGCGTCCAGGTGGGCCAGGGCCTGCCGGACGCGGCGGCGCAGCAGGTTCTGCTCGGGGGTGGGCCCGCTCGTGCGCTCGGCCTGCTCGGCGGCGGCGACGGCGCGGACGATCGAGCGGCGTACCCAGCGGTGGGCGTACGCGGCGAACGTGCCGTGCGCGGGGTCGTACGAGTCGGCGGCGCGGACCAGGCCGACGTTGCCCTCCTGCACGAGGTCCATGAACGGCAGGCGGCCCGCGTAGGAGCCGGCGACGGCCGGGACGAGGCGGAGGTGGGCGAGGACGAGACGCTCCTTCGCGTATTGCCCGTCCTTGACCCTGGTCTCAAGCTGTGCGCGCAGGCTGGGGGAGACCGCGGTGGCGTCGAGGGTGCGCGCGGCGTCCGCTCCGGCGACTGCTCGCTCGAGGAGGGACTCCAGCTGCGCGTCGTCCAGCGACGGCGTGCGCTCGATCATTGCCGCGTAGGACTGCGGCAACGCCGGGTGCGGGGCGGGTTCCTTGCCGCGGCGCGGGCGGGGAGACCGGGAGTTCCTGGCAGTTCTCATCGCAGCTCTCCTGTTGAGTGAGACGAACTTTCCTTGCCCCGGAGAATATGGAGTCTTGAGGCTCCGTGGGAAGAGGGGAGAGTTTCGCTGTGAGAGATAACGGGACGATAACGGTGTGCCAGCCGGCTGCCGCGCGGCAACGCGCGTTCCAGGCAGGACAGTCCGGGCCCCCTCCGGGAGACTCGTGACATGGGCCCGCGTGCCTTCCCCTGGGTGCTGCACGTCGACCTCGACCAGTTCCTGGTCGCGGTCGAGATCCTGCGGCGCCCCGAGCTCGCCGGGCGACAGGTCATCGTGGGCGGGCGCGGCGACCCGGCGGAACGGACAGTGGTCTCCACCGCGTCGTACGAGGCGCGGGAGCTCGGCGTCGGGTCGGGCATGCCGCTGCGGGTCGCGGCCCGCAGGGCGCCGGACGCGATCATCCTGCCCGTCGACCGCGAGGCCTACCTCGAGGCCTCGGGGCACGTCATGGACACCCTGCGCGGGCTCGGCACGGTGGTTGAGGTGCTCGGCTGGGACGAGGCGTTCCTCGGCTGCGACACCGACGACCCGGAGGCGGTCGCCCGCCGGGCGCAGGCGGCGGTCCTCGACGCCACCGGCCTGCACTGCTCGGTCGGCATCGGCGACAACAAGATCCGCGCGAAGATCGCCACCGGGTTCGGCAAGCCCGCGGGCGTCTTCCGCCTCACCGGGCACAACTGGTTCGACGTGATGGGTCAGCGGCCCACCATCGACCTGTGGGGCGTCGGGCCCAAGGTATCCAAGCGCCTCGCGGCCCACGGCATCGCGACCGTCGCCGACCTCGCCGCGGCCGACGGCGACGTGCTGGTCGCCGAGTTCGGGCCGCGCATGGGCGCCTGGTACGGCGACCTGGGCCGCGGGCAAGGCTCCGCCGTCGTCGACGACACGCCCTGGGTGGCGCGCGGGCACAGCCGCGAGACCACCTACCAGCGCAACCTCACCACGCCCGAGCAGGTGGAGGCCGCGCTGCGGGACCTGGTCACGCAGGTGCACGCCGACACCGAGGCGGAAGGGCGGCCGGTCTTCCGGGTGGGCCTCAAGGTGCGCTACGCGCCCTTCTTCACGCAGGACCGCTCGAAGAAGCTGTCGGCCCCGACGCGGTCGCTCGGGGACCTGACCGCCGCCGTCCTCGCCCTGGCGGAGGGCATGGAACCGGGCCGCGAGGTGCGCCTGCTCGGCGTCCGCGCCGAGATGGTGATGCCCGACGACGGCGACCCGGTCGAGCGCACCCCCGTCCGCGGGCGGATCTGACCGGACCGTCAGGGAGAATGGATCGGTGACCACCCTCGACGTCGTCCGCATCGACGACCCCGCCGACGAGCGCCTGGCCGACTACAACAGCCTCACGGACGTGGTCCTGCGCTCCAAGCACGAGCCGGCCAAGGGCCTGTACATCGCGGAGAGCTCCACGGTGATCCGGCGGGCGCTCGCGGCGGGTCACCGGCCGCGCTCGTTCCTCATGGCGCCCAAGTGGCTCGACTCGATGAGCGAGGTGATCGCCCAGTCAGGTGCCCCCGTCTACGTCGCCGAGGAGCCGCTGCTCAAGGAGATCACGGGCTTCCACCTGCACCGCGGCGCCCTGGCCGCGATGCACCGGCCGCCGCTGCCGAGCGTGCACGAGCTGCTCGCGGGGGCGCGGGGCGGGGCGGGCGCGCGGCGGGTGGCGGTGCTGGAGGACGTCGTGGACCACACCAACGTCGGCGCCGCCTTCCGCAGCGCCGCCGCGCTCGGCGTGGACGCGGTGCTCGTCTCGCCGCGCTGCTCGGACCCGCTCTACCGGCGCTCGGTGCGGGTGTCGATGGGCACGGTGTTCCAGGTGCCGTGGACCCGGGTCGAGGCCTGGCCCGAGGGTCTGCACGACCTGCGCGCGGACGGTTTCACGGTCGCGGCGCTCGCCCTGACCGACGACTCGATCACGCTCGACGAGCTGGTCGCGGACCCGCCGGACAAGCTCGCGCTCGTGCTCGGCACCGAGGGCGACGGCCTGACCAAGGGCGCGGTCGAGGCCGCCGACCTGGTGGTGCGCATCCCGATGGCGGGCGACGTCGACTCCCTCAACGTCGCCGCGGCGTCGGCGGTGGCCTTCTGGGCCACCCGCGTCTGACGGCGCCCGCGTCTGACGGCGCCCGCGTCTGACGGCGCCCGCGTCTGACGGCGCCCGCGGCCGGGCGCCGCACGACGCCGCGCCGGCTCAGAGCAGCTGGGACCGGCGGGGAGCGGAGGTCTCGCGATGGATCTCGTCCTGGCGGCCCTGCCAGCCCTTGAACTTCTCCTGCGCCTCCATCTCCTGGGGGCTGGGCGCCAGCCCGACCACCAGCAGCATCATGATCGTGCTGATCGTGACGCCGATGATGAGCGGCCCTAGGAGCGCTCCCACACCGATGCCGCTCTCGATCGGCATGATCGCGTTGGTCTCCTCGGCCCGCATGGCCGCCATGCCCGTGTAGTGCATGCCGGAGACGGCGAGGCCCATGATGGCCGTCGCGCCCGCGCCGGCGGCGAAGTTGCGCACCTTCGCCGAGAGCCAGAGGCCCGCCGTCGCGGCGACGATCCCGATGACCACCGACGCGATGACGGTCGGGATGTCGTAGGTGATCTCCACGCCCACGTGGAGGGCGCGCATCCCGAGGTAGTGCATGGCGGCGATGCCCAGGCCGGTGATCAGGCCGCCCGCGACCAGGGCGACCGGCCCGACGCCCGCGGTGCGGACGATGAACAGGCCGAGGCCCACGACGACGATGGCGAGCAGGCCGCTCACCAGCGTCAACGGGACGTCGAAGCGGGTCTCGGTGCCCCGGACGTAGAACCCGAGCATGGCGACGAAGTGCATCACCCAGATGCCCGTGCCGCCGATCGAGATCGCGCCGAGGCCGAGCCAGGCGACGCTCGCGAAGCCATGGGCCACGCGGGCGCGGGCCGTGCAGGTCAGGCCGACGGCGCAGCCGGCGCACGAGAGCAGGAACGAGAGGACGGGGGTGACCCAGCCCAGCGCGAAGTGGTCGATCATGATGTCGTTCTCCAGCGAGTGCAGAGTGTGCAAGGGGGGTGCGACCCGCCGCCGCTCAAGAGCGCCGCGAGGACATCGCGAGGACGTCGCGAAGACGTCGAAGCGGTTCGGATCATCGCCAAATTAGCGGGTCTATGGGATGAGATGCACTGTTTGTACAGGGTTAATTCCATGCGGCAAGGGGTGATCTTTTCGCTCCGTGTGGAGCCGCTTTTCCCGGGGTTTCCGTTCCTCGCCCGAGGTGCGCCCACGCTGTGACGCAGGTCCCGTCCCACGGTCCGGAGGGAGTGGAACAGGCCCGGCAAAGTTAGGTTAGGCTCACCGTCGTGACCATCAAGACCGAGGGGCTCGCCGTCAAGCCCTCGCGAATGTTCGATGTCCAGGTCGCGCGCGTGACGCGCCTGTGCCCGTCCTTCGTCCGGTTCACCTTCACGGGTCCGGACCTGGACAAGTTCGCGGACAACGGCCGTGACCAGCGCATCAAGCTGCTGCTCCCGTCGCCCCAGGGCGGCTGGGACGCCCTGCGCCGCGACGACCCCGACTGGTACGCCGCCTGGCGCATGCTCCCCGACGAGCACCGCAACCCGATGCGCACCTACACGGTCCGCACCGTGCGGCAGAACATGCGCGAGGTCGACGTCGACGTCGTGATGCACGGCGACACCGGCCCCGCGTCGCGCTGGGCCCTGACGGCGGCCGCCGGCGACCCCCTGGTCATCATGGGTCCCAACGCCGAGTACGACGGCGTGCACGGCGGCGTCGAGTTCGCCCCGCCGGCGTCGGGCCATGCGCTGCTGCTGGCCGGTGACGAGACCGCGGTGCCCGCCATCGCGGCCATCTGCGAGTCCTTGCCCGCGGACGCCGTGGGCGAGGTCTTCCTGGAGGTGCCCCACCCGGAGGACGGCTGGCAGCTCGGCGCGCCCGAGGGCGTGCGCGTGCACTGGCTGGCCCGCGACGGGCGCGAGCACGGCGACGTGCTGGTCCCGGCCGTGCAGGCCGCCGCCGACCGGCTGCTCGCGATGGGTGTGCGGCCGTCGTCGGACACCTCGCCGGCGCTGACCGCCGCGGGCGTCGACCTCTCGGGCGAGGCCGACGACGTCGACATCGACACGGGCATCCTCTGGGAGGTGCCGGTCGACGAGGCGGGCCGCCCCCTGGCGCAGGACACCGTGCTGTACGCGTGGCTCGCGGGCGAGGCGGGCGTCATCAAGACGCTGCGCCGCTACCTCGTCAACGAGTGCCAGGTGGACCGCAAGTCCGTGGCGTTCATGGGCTACTGGCGCAAGGGCCGCGCGGAGAACTGATCCCGCGGCGCACGAGCCCACGAACCGCGTCGAC
>NZ_JBHWZO010000051.1:0-29184 GCF_042728455.1 Promicromonospora sp. NPDC060204 | reverse complement strand
GCCCTCCGGGGCCGGCCGCTGGGGGCCAGGAGGCAGCGCCGTCTGCTCGCCTGGGTGTTCGTGGCACCGCTGCTCGTGGTCAACCTGCTCGTGATCACGGGGCCTGGACTGGCCTCCGTGTACTACTCGTTCACCGACTGGGACGGGCTGAGCACGCCCCGGTTCGTGGGCCTCGCGAACTACGCCGAGATGCTCCGCTCCGGTGCGGTCGGCGGCGCGCTGGTGCACAACGTCGTCTGGACCCTGTTCTTCCTGGTGGTCCCGATGACGATGGCGCTGGTCGGCGCGTTCCTGCTGTCCCGGCTGCGCCGGCACCAGACGTTCTTCCGCGTCCTCTACTTCGTCCCGTACGTGCTGGCCACCGTGGTCTCGGCCGCCGTCTGGCGCCAGATCATGGACCCGGACGGCGGGATCGGCGCCGCCCTGGCGACCCTGGGCATCCCGTTCCTCGCCGACGTCAACTTCCTCGGAAACCCGTCGCTCGCCCTCGGCTCGGTGGCCTTCGTGAACACCTGGCAGTGGTGGGGCTTCCTGCTCGTGATCTTCCTGGCCTCGATGCAGTCGGTGGACCCGGCGCTCTACGAGGCCGTGCGGCTCGACGGCGCCGGGCCGGTGCGCGAGTTCTGGCACATCACGCTGCCGATGATCCGGCCGACGCTCGTGTTCCTGGGCCTGATGACCGTGATCTGGTCGTTCCTCGTCTTCGACTACGTCTACGTGCTGACGCAGGGCGGACCGGCCGGATCCACCGACGTGCTCAGCACGGTGCTCTACCGCGAGGCCTTCCAGAACCAGCGCCACGGCTACGCCTCGGCCGTCGCGATGCTGCTCTCGGCCATCAGCGCCGCGACCGTGCTCGGCTACCTCGCGCTGCGCCGACGACTGCGATGGGACATCTGATGGCCGCCACCGCCCGCAGGGCGCAGCCCGTCACCTGGATCGTCCTCGGGCTGCTCGGCGTCTACGCGCTCGGTCCGCTGCTCGTGTTCGCCTCGAACTCGCTCAAGTCCGCCCGCGAGATCGACAGCAACCCGCTGGGCCTCCCGCAGTCCTGGAGCTGGGGCAACTTCGCGGTGGCCTGGGAGCGTGCCCACATGGGTGGCGCGCTCCTGAACAGCCTGGTCATCGCGGTGGCCACCGCGGCGGGCGTGGCGCTGATCGCCACCATGGCCGCCTACGCCATGACCCGCCTGGACCTGCCCGGCGGGGGCGGCTGGATCCTCTGGCTGCTGGTGTCCTCGTCGCTGCCGATCCAGCTCTTCCTGGTCCCGCTCGTGAGCTGGTGGTCGACGCTGGGCCTCTACAACCAGCCCGTCGGCCTGATCATCATCTACTGGGCCGTGTACAGCCCGTTCGCCACCCTGCTCGTTCGGGCGTTCCTGATCGGGATGCCCCGGGAGTACGAGGAGGCGGCCCGTCTGGACGGCGCCGGCGAGCTGGGCGTGTTCGCCCGCATCGTGCTCCCGATGATCCGGCCCGCCGTCCTGACCGCGGCGCTCGTGTCCGGGCTGCAGGCCTACAACGAGTTCATGCTGGCCGTCACCTTCATCCAGGACCGCGACTTCCAGCCGGTCGCGCTGTCGCTCTACTCGTTCCAGCAGGGGTTCACGACCGACTGGTCCCTGGTCAGCGCGGCCGGCCTGATCATGGCCCTGCCCGTCGTCGTGCTCTTCCTGACCATGCAACGCACCTTCATCGACGGCTACGTCTCCCGCGGGATCGCCGTATGAGCCGCCCGTCAACGCCTCAAGAGCCCCGACCAGCCCAAGGAGTGTCCATGCCTTCCGCGAAGGAAATCCTGCGCACCACCGCGGCCGACCAGATCGACCTCGGCCTGGTGGACCTCGTCACCGTCGAAAACTACAACCGCCTGGTCGGCGCCATGCTGGTGGCCAGCGACAACCACCGCCTCATGATGGAGGACCTCGGCGACGAACGGATCCACCTGTGGTCGTGGACCCCCTGGGTCGACGGCCGGTTCGGCGAGACCGGGATCACCCGGGACGAGGTGGTCGCCCGGTTCGCCGTCCAGCAGTGGCTCACCGACGCGCCGCCCATCCAGCGCGAGCAGGAGTACGACATCTCGTCGGTGCTGTCGGCGGACGAGGACTGGCGCTGACCCCACCGCGACGGCGGGTCCGTCAGGCCTGACCGAGCAGGCGCTGGACGAGCAGCGCCGTCTCGTACGGGACCTCGCCCGCGTACGTCCCGGCCGCGTTCGCCCGCAGCTCGGCCGCGGACCGCTCGGCCGCCCGGGCGTGCGCCCCCTCGCCCAGCCGGTCCAGGACCGGCGCGCTCCGGTCGAGCGTCCGGGCCAGGGCGCGCTGCGGCTCCACGTCGCCCTCGTCCGCGAGGCAGGCGCGGTAGGCGAGGCCGACGGCGCGGCGCAGCAGGTGGACCGCGCCGTCCCGGTCGCCGGTCCCGGCCTTCAGCCCGGCGATGGTCAGCAACGTCGCGCACAGCGGGTCCGTGAAGGAGGGGTCGTCGTCGCGCATGACCTCGCCGACGATCATCGCGGCGCCGTGGCAGAACAGGGCCCAGTTCGACGCGCCGAGGCCGTCGAGCTCCCGGCCTGCCTCGTCGCACCAGTGCATCAGCTCGCGGAGCAGACCGCGTTCGCCGGGGTCGATCTCCTCGCGGACCAGGGCGAGGTGGCCCTGCCGGAACCAGGTGCCGTACGGCGAGTCGATCCCGACCGTGGCGGCAAGGAGCACGCCGGCGACCGTGTCGAGCGGCACGATCAGCCCGATGCCGTCCCGCTCCGCCCGCGCCGAGACGACGAGCGCCTCGGCGAGATAGCGGGCGGCGGCGAACGGTAGTCCCGCGTTGTTGCACAGGTCTCCGAGGGACGCGAGCGCGAGCGCCAGGTTCGGCACGCCGGCCCGGTCCTGCGCCGCGCCGACGCGGGCGACCGCCAGGGCCTCCTCGGCCGGTCCCATGGCGGCGCGGGGTCCCTCGCGGTCGAGCAGACGGCGCGACTCGGCCTGGAGGGCAACGAGCCGGCTCGTCATCCGCTCGACGTCCGCGTCGGGCAGGGCGTGGTCGGGCGCGGCGTGATCGGCGAGGTCGCCCTCCGCCGCCCGGGGCGCGATCTCCCCGGCGGTCAGCAACGCCTGGGCCTCGTCGACGCGCCCGAGCAAGGTCCAGCAGCCGGCCAGGTCCCGGAGGGCCGTCCGGGTGCCGGGAGCCCCCGCGCCGTCGAGGGTGGACCGGATGCCCAGGGCAAGCCTCAGCAACGGCTCCGCGTCGCGGTGGCGTCCGGCTCGCTCTGCGGAGCGGGCGACGTCGGCGAGCGCCGACAGCTCCTCCCCCACGCGGTGCCGGAAGTCCTCCAGCCGCACCCGTTCCTCGACCGTCAGCCCCGTCTCGGGGAGGTCGAGCAGGGCGACCGCCTGGGCGATCGCCGCGGCGTCGGACGACGTGTCGCTCCCGGTTCCCGGGTCGGCACCGCGAACGACCGTCCGGTCGACCTGCCGCCGCAGCTCCTCGCGGGCGAGCTCGGCGTCGAGGAGGCGCAGCCACGGTGCACCGACGCCCTCGGCGCCGTCGCCGACATCGAGGTCGGCGCCCGTCCCCGCGGGCGTCGCGTCCTGTGGTGTGCCGGGGTCGAGGGGTCCGCCCTCGGCGGGGAGCTCCAGCTCCCAGTCGAGCACCCAGTCCCGCAGCCTGCCCAGGCTGTCGAAGGTGGTCAGCGCGGCGCCGTCGGGGGCGAGCACGAGGTCCTCCGCCGGGTGCGGCGCCAGGTCGACGGACCGGACCAGCTCCCCCGTGGCCAGGTCCCACAGGTCGACCCGGTAGTCCCGGGCGACGGCAGCGAGGTCGAAGCCGGGCGTGACCGTCAGGGCGGTCACGCGGACCGCCCCCTCCGCCAGGGTGGCGGTGCACCGCCCGCTGTCGAGGTCCCAGGTGCGCAGGGCGCCCGCCCGGTCGGCCGTGAGCGCCCAGCGGCCGTCGTCGCTGATCGCCACCCGCCCGCCCTGCTGGTCGAGGTCCCAGAACTCGGCGCGGCCGGGCTCGTGGGTGGTGACGTACCGGGAGTGCGTGCCGGAGCTCGTCGGCCTGCCCCCGCGGGGTGCGCTCAGCACGGCGAGCGTCGCGCCGTTGCGCGGGCTCCACAGGCGCAGCTCGTCGTCGGTCGTCCAGAGCACGGCGCGGTGCCCGGTGCGGCTGAGGGCGGCCCGGTGCGCCCACGCGTCGTCGAACCGCAGGGTCTGCAGGAGCGCCCCGGACGTGAGATCCCAGGAGCGGACGCTGCCGTCCTCGGCGCTGGAGAGGCCGATCTGGCAGCCCGGGGCGATGGCCAGCGCCCGCACGGAGCCGGCGTGCGCGTCGGTGAGGGCGAGCAGCCCGCGGCCGACGTCGATGATGCCCACCTCGCCGGCCGGCGAGCCGGTCATGGTCACGCCCCGGCCGGCCGCGACGACCCGCGGGGGGCTCCTGTGGACCTCGACCAGGCGCCGCACGGAGCCGCGCGCGGCGTCCCACACGATCACGCGTGCGTCGGACGCCGCGGACACGGCGACGGAGCCGTCCGGGCTGAGGGCGGCGGCGGTGACGGGTCCGGCGTGGAGGCGCAGCGGGCGAGCTGCCTCGGGCGCTGTGCGGTCGACGACCCACGGCGTCCGGTGGCGGGGGCTGTGGGCGAGGACGAGCGGTCCGTCGGACGCGGCGCTCAGCAGCCAGTCCTGGCCGGGCGGCGCCCGCAGCTCCCTGACGGGCCAGGCGTCCTGGAGGTGCAGCCGCCGGGCGCGGGTGCCGAGGCGGCGCCACCGTTCGGTGAGCCGCGGGTCGCGGCGCAGGCCGGGGAGGTCGCGCGCCTCCCGGACGACCTGGGCCGCCTCCTGGAGGCGGCCGGCGGCGGCGAGGCTCGCGGAGCGCGCGAGGGCACCGCTTGCCGCGTCGGACTCGGTGGACAGCAGGACCGCGTCCCGGGGGCGGGTGTAGCTCCAGGGGACCTGCACCGACTCCGGCCGCCGGTCCACCGTGGCGCTGGTGCCGGACGCGCTGAGCGCCACCCGCCCGGCGTGGTCGACCGCCGACAGGTCGCCGCGGTGCGCCCCGGTGTACAGCCGCCGCCCGATCGCGAGGTCCCACCACGCGCCGGCCCCGTACGCGTACCGGCCGTCGCCGCTCGGGGCGAGCGGCCAGCGCGCGCCCCGGAGCTCGGCCGTCGGCCTCCGGGGCGCGACCGGGTCGGCCTCGTCCGTGCGGGGCA
Organism: Promicromonospora sp. NPDC060204; assembly: GCF_042728455.1. Taxonomy (NCBI): domain Bacteria; kingdom Bacillati; phylum Actinomycetota; class Actinomycetes; order Micrococcales; family Promicromonosporaceae; genus Promicromonospora; species Promicromonospora sp. NPDC060204. The sequence goes on along the minus strand of NZ_JBHWZO010000051.1, from coordinate 23,969 downwards.
GGCCGTCCCCGGCCGGCGCGAACACCCGGACGGACCCGTCGTCGGCGACGGCGAGCGCCGTGCTCCCCGCCGCGGCGAACCGGACGTCGCCGTTCCAGCCGTGCAGCACCTGGCGGTCGGCCGGGTCGTCGATCGTCGAGAGGACGACGCGGGCGCCGTCGTACAGGTCGGCGCGCCGGGTGCCGGTCGGGTCCAGGGCGAGGGGCCGGGCGTCACCGTCGGAGCCGGGCGGCTCCCACGTCTCGTCGAGCGTGCCCGTGGCAGGGTCCCAGGCGCGGACCCGGCCGTCGATCCCGAGCGTGACGACCCGCGCCCCGCCGGGCGCGACGGCCACGTCGCGGACACGGTCGAGCCGCGAGCCGAGGCGTACGGGCGCCGTCGGCCGCGCGAGGTGCCAGACCCTGGCGTACCCGATGCCGTCGAGCACGACCGCGAAGGAGCCGTCGGGGGCCAGCACGACGGCGACGCCGCCGTTCTCGGCCGCCGGGACCGCGGTACGGCGGTCGCCCGTGCCGAGGTCCCAGACGCGCAGCACCCCGCTCCCGTCCAGGGTCGCGCCGACCGTGCCGTCCGTGCTGACCGCGACCGACACGATCGACGAGGAGTGTCCCTCCAGGGTCAGCGCGGGAGGTGGGTCGCCGCGTTCCTGGTGCAGCAGCCCGAGCAGGTGCTCGTACGTCCCGTCGTCGTCGCCCGGGCCGGCGGCCAGGAGCTCCTGCTGGACCTCGACGTCGCCGGCCCGGCCGTCCCGCCAGCGGTGCAGCCCGCGGTTGTAGACCGTGTGCAGGTGCCGCGGGTCCACGTCGAGCGCCTGCTCCCAGAGCCGCTCGGACTGGTCGGGGCGCCCGAGGTCGAGCATGGACAGCGCCCGGTTCGAGAGTCCGTCGGCCAGCAGCCGCGCCTGGGACGGGAGCCGCCGCGGGTAGGCGCGGCCCGTCAGCTCGGCGTACAGCGCGACCAGCCGTTCGGCCAGGGCCCCGACGTCGGCCGGTCGGCCGGCGGGATCCGGGCGGAGGCACTCGGCGAGCAGGTCGGCCACCGGGCCGGGCAGCGCGGGCAGACCGTCGACGACGCCGCGGTGCCGGAGACCGGCCAGGAGCGCACCTGCCTCCTCGCCGGTCCGGTCCGGGCGCTCGCCCCGGAACATCTCGACCACGGTCACCGCCCAGGACCACACGTCGGTCGCCGGGGTCAGCGTGGTCCCGGCGGTGGCCGCGGCCTGCTCGGGCGAGCGGTACGGCAGGCTGAACCCGACCGGGCGGACGGCCGCACCTGCCGCGGTGCCCACGCCGTCCGGGGTCTCGCCGGCGAGGCGACGCATCCTGGCGAGGCCGAAGTCGGTCACCTTGACCGTCCCGTCCGCGGTGAGCATCAGGTTGGCGGGCTTGACGTCCTGGTGGACCATCCCCTGGCCGTGGGCGAACGCGAGGCCCCAGGCGGACTGGATCGCGACGTCGAGCACGGACCCGACCGGGTCGTCCGCGTAGAGCCCGCCGGAGCGGACGGCCTCAGCGACGCTGCCGCCAGGGGCCCACTCGGCGAAGACGGCGGGGGTGCTCCCGATGCGGCGCACGTAGGCGCAGTTCACGACATGGGGATGGACTCCCAGGCCGGCCCAGGTCTCCGCCTCGGTCTCGAACTCGCGCACCGCGTCCGGCGAGTGCAGCAGGGCCGCACGCGGCACCTTGACGGCCAGGTCGATCCCCCACACCGGGTGATGCACCCGGTAGACCACGCCCATGGCGCCCTTGGCCTTGCCGCGCACCACCTCGTAGAGGTCGAGGACGACGTCGCCGGGCCGCCAGTCGGCGGAGCGGTCGGCACCGGACGCGTCGGCACCCGGCACGTCGGCTCAGTCCACCAGGGCGACGTACAGGGGCGTGCCGAGCAGCGCCGGCCGCTCGGCGCCGGGGCTGCCCGAGTCGCCGTGCAACAGGCGCTTGGCGACGAACTCGAACGTCTGTGTCGGACCGCGCAGGGCCGCCACCGCCTTCCTGACTGTCTCCAGCGCGTCGAGGTCACCGTCGATCTCGTCCTGCACGGCGTCCACGACGAGCTCGTCCTCCAGCTCCGACGAGGCGATCCCGCCCAGGATCCCCGGGGTGATCGAGCCGGCCGAGAACCCGGCGTCCTCGGCGCCCCCGATGAGGAGGTGGCGGCTCGACCCGCCGAGACCGACCGCCGTGCCCTCCCAGGTGCCGCCGAAGAAGGCCAGCGGACCGCTGAACTCGGTCGGGATCAGCCGCGAGCGCATCGGCATCATCCCCCAGAAGTAGCTCTCCGGGGCGTCCAGGGACCCGACCGACCGTGTGTCGCTCAGGTAGCGCAGGACCTGTTCGAGCCGGGCGAACTGGGCCGACCCCGCCTCGGACACGACCGTCCGCCGGCTGCCGAGCATGTTGTTGAGGCCGAAGGAGAACTCGGTCTGGTGCCCGTCGGTCGAGCCCGGATCGATCTGCTGCAGCATCATGTCGATCTTGGCGTCTGACACGTACACGTAGTAGCTGGTTGACACCGTGGCTCCTCGTTCCGGGTTCAGCGGATCATGCTATCGGCTGCCTCTCCCCCGCGACCTGCGAAAACGGGGGCTGACAAAGGCGCGATCTGCGGGATGATGGGACGCATGCCCTTCGGGACGCGAGGACGCGACGCCGATGCAAGCCGCCCTACTCTCCGGACCGACTACCGTCCCGCGGCCTTCGGGCCGGCCGGCGGCGACGGCGACCCGCACGACGAGCTCTCCCGCTTCGTCGACCACGCGCTCTCCGTCGGCGGCGACCTGCTGCTGGAGTCGGACGCCGCGTTGGCGGAATATCTCGGGGCGCGAGCGAGCGCCCCGATGCACCTGGCCGCCGATCTCTGCGACGGTCCGGGTCGCGACGGGATCGTCCATGGGCTGGCGGCTCGCGGGACGGCGGAGGCCCGAGCGGTCCTGTACGCGATGGCCGTCGCCAACGACGGCGAGATCGAGGAGCTGGCCGGGGCTGCCGCCCGGTCGATGGCTGCCCCTCCGCTGGACCCGCCCTGGCTGGGCGAGGCCCGGGCGCCGATCGAGCTGCTGCGCGTCGTCGGCCTGGTCGGCCGCCGGGACCCTGCCGAGCAGGCCGTGCTCTATGTCTTCCGGCGCGCACGCCGCACGCACGGCTTCCTGGCCGAGGTCGAGGAGGGCGCCGAGCTGCCCCGGGAGATCACGTGGTCCTCGGACAGGGGCGCGGCGGACTGGCTCCGGGAGCTCAGGAAGGGGAGGTGGACCAACCAGATCCCCTACCGGGTCAGCTTCGACGACGTCGGCCGGGGCGCCGACCTGCTCGAAGGCATGATGCACAACACGGTCCTCGCGCAGCTGCGGGAGCTGGCCGACTGGCCGCTCGCCGCCGACCTGGTGCGCTCCGGGGAGCTGTCGAGCCTCCCGTCGCTCTTCGTGCTCCTGCGGAAGTCGCTGACCTCGGCGCTCGGGCTGGACGAGTGGGCCTACCTCCCCGGGACGCCGTGGGCGCCGTGGCGGCCCATCGGCTCGGTCCGGTCCCGGCCGGCCGCCCATACCGCCGAGGGCCGCGTGCTCACCACGGTGTCCACCGAGCAGGGCATCGGTCCGGTCCGGGAGCTCGCCGGGTCCTCCGCGCCGCTCCGGCGCGCCGTGGACGACCTGTACGCGGCCGAGGCGCTGGCCCTGGCCGGTGGTGACGGTTCGGCGGCCGCCGACGCGGCGCTGCGGGTGGTGCGGTTCGAGACGCTCGACCGGCCCGACCTCGTCCCGGTGCTGGCCTGGGCGCTGGCGTCGGCGGGGCAGACCGCGCTGGTCCGGTCGTCGTCCGTCGCGGCCGCCGCACGGTTCACCGAGGCCGAGGAGCTGGTCGCCGCCGTCGAGAACCCGGTGGTCGACCGGACCGAGCTGCGCCGGGGCGTCAGCATCGCCGCCCAGCTCCTGCACTTCCGGCTGAACGGCATGCTGACGCAGGTCGGGGCGGCCGAGGTGCTCTCAAGCCTGCCCGACTCCGAGGTGGAGCAGGCGCCTCGGCTCATGGACCGGCTCCGGAGGCTCGGCAGCACGTTCGTGGAGTCCCGCCAGTGGGAGCCCGCGGCCCTCTGCCTGGATGCCGCGGGCCTGCTCGGCTTCGTCACCCGCGACGTCAGCCCTCCGCACCGCCTCGCCTACGTCCAGGTGATCGGCGCGATCGCCGACTCGAAGGCCCGCCAGGGGGACCTCCTGCTGGGGCTGCGGGCGACGTCGGACGGGCTCGGCGAGGCGATCGAGGCGCTGACGATCGAGCCGGGTCCGCGGAGCATCAGGATCCTGCGCGCCGCGCTGGGCATGGAGGCCCTGATGCCCCTGATCCTGTCCGCCCCGACCCGGCTCCCGATCGTCGCGGAGTGCGAGGATCTCCGGCACCGCGCGGACTTCTCCGGCTTCGAGTCCGGTCCGGGTCTCGACGAGGCGGCGCGCCGGCTGCTCCACGACGCCAGGGCCCTCAAGGCCACCTTCGACCAGATCATCGCGAACAACGAGCGGCGCTGACCCGGACCTCAGCGGCGGCCCCGGTCCAGCCGGTCCTGGGCGGCGAGCAGCACCGGGGTGTTGTCCCCCGCGTAGACGTCGTACTCGCCGGTGCGCTGGAGCACCTCGAAGCACACGCTGCCGACCCGTGGCGTGTAGAAGTGCCAGAACTCGCCGGCCGCGGAGCGGTCGTACATGAGCTGGTGGTCGCGCAGGCGGCCGAGCGTCGCGTCGTCGAGCCCGAACCGGGCCCGCAGGTCGTCGTAGTAGTTGTCCGGCACGGGCACGCGCGGCAGGCCGCGCTCCTCCGCCCGGCGGGCGACCGCGAAGATGTCGGTGCAGGCCAGCGCGATGTGCTGGGGGTGGGCGACGTCGAGCGGCGCGACGTTCAGCGAGATCCGCACGGCGCCGTTCCCCGTGCGCATGACCTGGCTCCGCACCAGCCCCTGGGGACCCGCCGCCTCGGTCGCCGTCGGCTTCTCCAGGCCCAGCACGCTGGTCCAGAAGAGCACCGCCTCGTCGTGCGCGTCCCAGCCGTGCGAGACGTTGACGTGATCGATGGCGGCGATCTCCCGGGCGGGACCGGGACGACCGTGGCCGAACTCGGCAGCCCACTCCGGCTCGACGCCGGTGCGGGTCTCGGTGCGCCGGTCGTTGAGGAACACCTCGAGCCCGCTGGGCGCGACGAACCCGGCCAGGTCCAGCTCCCCGGCCTGCGTCCGGCGCGGCGCCGCCCGCACGGCGAGGGCTCGGGCCCGGTCGCTCGCCGCCGCCGCGTCGGCCACGCCCAGGCCGATCCCCGCCAGGTGCGGCTCCAGGTCCCGGGCGTGCTGCTCGTTGAGCACGACGCGCGCCTGGCCGGATGACCACAGCCGCACCGGCTTGGTGCGGTGCTGCCCCCGGAAGGTCAGGCCGAGCTGGTCGAGCACCACCTCGACCTCGCCGGTGTCCTCGGCCTTGATCTCCACGTAGTCGTAGCCGGTGGGCTCGTCCACGTCCGCGATCCGGTCGAGCGCGGCGCCGGCGGTCGCGGCCCCCGCCCCGGCGCCGCCGCCGTCCTGCTCGGCCAGGAGCCGGGCCGCCCGGTCCTCCAGCCAGACCAGGGAGCGCAGGGCGTGCTCGGCGGTCCGGCCGGTGTCGGTCTGCCGGAAGACGTCGTTGAAGACCTCCAGCGACAGCGGCCCCGTGTACCCCGCGCGGACGAGATGGGTGACGAACCGGCCGAGGTCCCAGGCCCCCTCGCCGGGGAACAGGCGGTGGTGCCGGCTCCAGGAGAGCACGTCCAGCGTGAGCGCCGGGGCGTCCGCGAGCTGGGCGAAGAAGATCTTCTCCCCCGGGATCTCCTCGATCCCCGCCGGGTCGTGCCCGCGGGAGAGGATGTGGAAGCTGTCCAGGCACACCCCGACCGCCTCGTGGTCCGCGAGCCGCACGACCTCCCAGGACCGCCGGTAGTCGTCCACGAAGCGTCCCCAGGCGAGCGCCTCGTAGGCCACGCGGACGTCGTACGACGCCGCGAGGTCGCCCAGGCGGCGCAGCTGCTCGGCCGCCACCCGGTCGGAACCGACGGTGGCCGTCGCCACGTTGCTGCAGACCAGCACGGTGTCGATGCCGAGCCGCCGCACGGTCTCGAAGCGTGCCCGGGCCCGGCGCAGGTTGTCCTCGAGCTGGTCCGGGCGCACGCCCTCGAAGTCGCGGAACGGCTGGTACAGGTCCAGGCTCAGGCCCAGCCGGTCCGCGAGCGCCCGGATCTCCTCGGGGCTGCGGTCGGAGACCACGAGGTCGGGCTCGAAGATCTCGACGCCGTCGAACCCGGCGTCGGCGCAGGCGTGCAGCTTGTCCTCCAGGCTGCCGCTGAGGCAGACGGTCGCGATGGACGTGCGCATGTCAGGCCTCCAGGGGGTCGGGTCCGGCGGGGGTGTCGGGTCCGGCAAGGGTGTCGGGTCCGGCGACGAGCCGGCGGAAGTGCGCGTGCATGCGCGCGGTGTCGGGTTCGAGGCCGGTGATCAGCCGCAGGCTCTCGGCGGCCTGGCCCACGGCCATCCCGCCGCCGTCGAGCGTCGCCAGGCCGCGTGCTCGCGCGCGGCGCAGCAGCTCGGTCTCCAGCGGCCGGTAGACCACCTCGGCCACCCACGCCGTGGGGGCGAGCCGGTCGACGTCGAGGGCGACCCCGGGGTGCTCGGCCATGCCGACCGGGGTGACGTGCACGACGCCGTCGACCCGGGGCAGCCAGGTGTCGAGCGCGCCGCCGCTGGGCAGGAGGCGGGGCGGGGGCACCGCGGCGAAGCGGTCGAGCAGCGCCGCGACCGCCGCCGGGACGGCGTCGTGCACGACGACGGTGTCGAACCCCAGGTCGAGCAGCGCGGCGACCGTGGCGAGGCCCGCTCCCCCGGCGCCGACCTGGAGCACGGTGCCCGCCTCGGACCCGGCACCGGCCTCGGCACCGCCGTCGGCCAGGAAGGACGCGAGGGCGCCGCGGAACCCCGGGCAGTCGGTGTTGTGCGCGACGCGCCGGCCGCCGTCGAACAGCACCAGGTTGGCGGAGCCGAGGCGCCGCACGGTGGGGCTGAGGTCCGTCACGTGGTCCAGCACACTCTGCTTGAAGGGGTGGGTCACGTTGGTGGCGGCGTAGCCGGCGTCCTCCAGCCGCCGGAGCTCGCCGCCGAGGTCGACGGCGGTGCGGTCGATGAGGTCGACCGTGCGGTACTCGTAGTCGAGGCCGAGGTGCCGCGACTCCGTCATGTGCAGCGCGGGCGACAGCGACGCGCGGATGCCGTTCCCCAGCAGCGCCACCCGGTACCGGCGGGCCGGCCCCGTCACTGTGCGGAACCCCGGATGGCCTCGTAGACCACGAGCGAGTCGCCGTCGAGGTTCTCCCGGAACCAGGTGTCGGTCTGCTGGGCGAAGGCCTCCTGGTCCACGTCGTCGACGACCTCGACGGCGCCCTCCTGCTCCCAGGCGTCAAGGATCTCCTGCTCGGCCTCCTCGACACAGCCGGGCATCTTCTCGACGGCGGCCGCGACGGCCGCGTCCAGGGCGCCACGCTGCTCGTCGTCGAGCTCGGTGTCGTACGAGGGCGCGGCGACGATGAGGTTCGAGTTCTGCCCGTGGTCCGACAGGCTCAGGTAGTCCTGCACCTCGACCAGGTTGCTCGCCTGGATGTTGGTGATCGGGTTCTCCTGCCCGTCCACGACCCCCTGCTGCAGGGCGAGGTAGAGCTCCTCGTAGGCGACCTCGGTCGCCTGGGCGCCCAGGGCCTCGGCGTTGTGCAGGTGCTGCGCCGAGCCCGGGAACCGCATCCGCAGGCCGTCGAGGTCCGCGGGCTCGCGGATCGGACGGTCCGCGGTGAACTGCCGCGCCCCGGCCGACCACGCGCCGAGGATCGACACGCCGCCGGAGGCCTCCTTGAAGTCCTGCGCGAGCTGGTCGGCCGAGCCGTCTGCGAAGAACCGGTCCAGGTGGGCGGCGTCGTCGAACACGTAGGACGCGTCGACCACGCCGGCCGGCTCGTAGACGGCGGCGAGCGCCGAGGCGCCCTGGATGTCGATGTCCACGTCGCTGGCCTGCACGGACGCGATCCGGTCGGCGTCCCCGCCGAGCTGGCTGTTGGGGTAGACCTCGACGGTGATGCCGACGTCGGCCGCCTCGGCCTCCTCCTTGATGACCTGGGCGCCGCAGACGTGCTGCGGCTGGTCCTCGGTGTAGCTGTGGGCGAGGGTGAGCACGACCTCGCCGCCTCCGGCGGCGCCGTCGGGCCCACCGCCCGTGCTTCCACAGGCGGTCAGCAGGACGAGGGGCAGGGCCACGGCCGCGCTCGCGGCGGCGGTGCGACGAACGATCATGAGGGAGTCCTTCCGGGTCAGAGGCCGAGCAGGCCCGGCAGCCAGGTGGCGAGGCCGGGGAAGAGGATGATCAGCACGCAGACGAGGGTCAGCGGCACCATGAACGGGAGGGCGCCCCAGAACACCTCGGCGACCGGCACCCGCTGGGTCGAGCTGAGGACGAAGAGGACCGTGCCGACCGGTGGCGTGAGCAGGCCGATCATCAGCGAGATGATCATCACGACGCCGAGCACGAGCGGGTCGACGCCGAGGGTGGTGGCGATCGGCATGAGGATCGGCACGACGAGCACCAGGATGGGCGTCGCGTCGCCGACCGTGCCGAGCACGAGCATCAGGAGCAGCACCAGCAGCAGGAACACCGTGCCGTCGTCGGTGATCCCGAGCACGAGCTGGGCCAGCGCCTGGGGCACCCGTTCCAGGGCCAGCACGTACCCGAGCAGCGCGGCGGACGAGACGATCAGCATGATCGCCGCCGTCGTCAGCACGGTCTCGACGAAGATCTTGGGCAGGTCGCTCACCCGGAGCCGGCCGTAGGCGAAGCCGAGCACCATCATGTAGGCCGCGCCGACGGCGGCGGCCTCGGTCGGCGTGAAGAGGCCGCCCAGGATGCCGCCGAGGATGACGACCGGCGCCCCGAGGGGGAGCACGACCCGCTTGCCGGTCTGCGCCACGAGCGCCCAGGAGAACCCGACGTGCCGGATGCCGGGCTGGCGGCGCACCAGCAGGAACACCACCACGCAGAGGCCGACCACCATGAGCAGGGCCGGCACCACGGACGCCGCGAACAGCGCTCCGGTCGAGACGGTCGCCAGCCCCGCGAAGATGACGGCCGGGATGCTCGGCGGCATGACCGGCGCGATGAGCGCGGACGCGCCGACGACGCCGAGGCCGAACCGCCGGGAGTAGCCGGCGCGCAGCATCGGCGGGATCTCGACCTTGCTCAGCGCCGCGGCGTCGGCCACCGCGGAGCCGCTCATCCAGGAGAAGCCGAGGCTCACGCCGACGCTCACGTAGCCGAGCCCGCCGCGGACCCGGCCGAACAGCGCGAGCGCGAAGTCGAACAGGCGGTCCGCGATGCCCGCGTGGTTGGCGACCACGCCGAGCAGGATGAACAGCGGGATGGCCAGCAGCACGAAGTTGCCGGTGGCGTCGGCGACCAGCCGCATCGGCAGGCCGAGCGACTGGCCCTCAACGAGCAGGTAGCCCAGGCCCGGCCCGAGGAACGCGAACGCGACGGGGACGCGGAGGGTCAGCAGCACCATGATCGTGAGCAGGAGCAGGAGCGAGGTCATCGCTACGCCTCCGTCGCCGGGTCGTCGGGCTCGGGCGGCGGGGGCCCGAACCGGGCGATCAGCACCGCGCCCACGGCCGCCCGGACCGTCGCGCTCACCAGGCCGACGAGCGCGATCGCGTAGACCCACGACATCGGCAGCCCCAGCGCGGGCGAGGTGAGGAAGCCGGCCGCGGTCACGAGCTCCCAGCACGCCCAGGTGAAGGCGGCGGAGATGACGGCGACCAGGGCCGTCGCGACGGTCTGCACCACGCGCGCCAGGGCCGGGCCGCCCACGGTGTCGATGAGCTGGACGGCGATGTGGCCGTTGCGGGTGACCAGCACGCCGGCCGCGACGAACGTCAGCCAGATCAGCCCGAACTGCGACACCTCCCCCGCCCACACGATCTGCGGCACGGGCAGGTAGCGCTGCGCCGCCTGGAACAGGATGAGCACGAAGATCAGCACCGTGGCCAGGCACGCGATGGTGAGCTCCACGCCGGTGAGCAGCTTGACGAGACGGTCGATGCCTTGCTTCATGCGTGGTTCACGTACATCGGGACGATCCCCTTCCGTCCGGCACGGCACGTCGGTGTGCGGCGCGGTCGTCGCCGCACGTCGGTGTGCGGCGTCGTAGCTGCGGCGACCCTAGAAACCGCCCGGCAAGTTGCGCAAGCAGTTGCCAAAGTTGCCAGCGATATGGCTAGATGCCCAGGTGCAGCCCACGATCTACGACGTCGCGAACGCGGCGGGCGTGGCCGCCTCCACGGTCTCCCGCACCTTCAACAAGCCCGGCCGGGTCAACGAGGCGACCCGGCAGCGGGTGCACGCCGCGGCCGCCGAGCTGGGCTACGAGCACAGTCCGCAGAACCGGGCCCTGCCGGGCGGGCGGCACCGGACCATCGCGATGGTCCTGTCGGACATCACCAACCCGCACTTCTTCGAGCTCATCCGCGGCGCGGAGCAGCGCGCCAGGGCGGCCGACGTCACGCTGGTGATCGTCAACGCCGAGGAGTCGCAGCGCATCGAGGAGAACCAGGTCCGGGACCTGTCGCCCACGGTCGACGGCTTCGTCCTGGCGGCCAGCCGGCTGACCGACGACGCCCTGGTCACCCTGGCGGAGAAGCACCGCGTGGTGCTGCTCAACCGTGAGCTGGCCGGGCTGACGAGCGTGACGATGGCCGTCGCCACGGGCTGCCAGCAGATCCTGGAGCACCTGGCCTCGCTGGGGCACCGGAGCGTCACCTACTGCGCCGGGCCGCCGGGGTCCTGGATGGGCGCGGTGCGCTGGGCGGCCCTGAGCGCCGGCGCGGAGGAGCACGGCCTGACGGCGCACCGCGTCGGCCCGTACACCCCGAACGTCGCCAACGGCGGCGCGGCGGCCGACGGCGCGCTGCGCACCGGGGCGACGGCGATCGTGGCCCACAACGACCTGCTGGCGTTCGGCGTCGTCCGCCGGCTCACGCAGCGCGGCATCCGGGTGCCCGACGACGTCAGCGTGGTCGGCTTCGACGACATCTTCGCCTCCGAGTTCGTCCACCCGTCGCTGACCACCCTCGGCGGCCCGGGCGCGCACGCCGGCCGGCTGGCCGTCGAGCTGCTGATCGACCAGTTCGCCGGCCGGGCCACGCAGGACGCCGAGCAGGTCAGGCTGCCGACGGAGCTGGTGCTGCGCGAGTCGTCGGGCCCCGCGCCGAAACTTCCCCCGCCGCATTTGTCCGCTTCTCACTAAACTCCGGTCATGGCTCCTGGCAGCAGAGCACCAGAGTCCGGCACGTACGACGCCTTCATGTCCTACAGCCACCAGAACCAGCCGGTCGCCCGCTGGCTGCACCAGGCCCTCGAGTTCTTCGGGCGCACCGGCCGGGGCCGGGCCTCGCGCATCTTCCGGGACGAGACGAACCTCGGCGCGGGCGGGGCCCTCGGCGACGAGATCGTCGTCGGGATGGCGCGCTCCCGTCGTCTGATCCTGCTGGCCTCCCCGGAGTCCGCGGCCTCCCCCTGGGTGCGGCAGGAGCTCGACTGGTGGTGGGAACGCCACGGCAGCTACCGCGACGTCGTCGTCGTGCTCGTCGGCGGGGAGATCCGCTGGGACCCCGACGAGCTCGCCGCCCTCGGCGACGAGGCCGCGATCACCGCCACGGACCTGGCGCGGTTCGGCGCCGAGCGCCTGTACGTCGACCTGCGCGAACGGGCCGAGGGGTCGCACGCCACGCCGGTGCCACGGTGGTGGCGGTCGTCCGGGGTCGGGTCGGATCCGACCACCGTGGACGCCATGGCCTCGATCGCGGCCACGCTCCGTGAGGTCCCGAAGGAGGTCCTGGTCGGCAACGAGGTCGCCTGGCAGCGCCGGACCCGCCGCCGCACGCAGACCGTCGTCTCCGTCCTGTCCGCCGCCGTCGTGCTGGCGGTCGCCGGCCTCGTCGCGGCGGTCTGGCAGGCGAACGAGGCGGGGCAGGAACGGCGCGTGGCGACGGCGCGCCTCCTGTCGTCGTCGGCGATGCTGTCCGCGCGCGAGAACGGCGTCCTCGCGCGCCTCCTGGCCGTGGAGGGGCTGCGGATGCACCGGGACGACCTCACGCTCACGGCGCTCTACGACGTCGCCGACGAGAACCCGTTCCTCGGTGCGCGCACCACGGTCGACGGCGAGGTGACCGTGCTCGAGGGCTCCGGCTCCGGCGCGTACGTCCTCGCCGCGACCCAGGGCACGACCTACCTCTGGGACACGGTCCACGGCACGACGGAGCCGGTCGACCTGGGCGGCGAGCGCACGGTCGCGGCCGACCTCGACCAGGACGGCGACCGGATCGCGATCGCCACCGATGACACGCTCCGGCTGTGGGCACGTTCCGCCGACGGCGCCACCGCGCCGACGTCGATCGCCCTGGAGGACGTGATCGACGTCGGGCTGTCCGACGACGACGACGTCGTGGCGGTGCTCCGGGCCGGCTCGGGCACCGCGGAGCGCCCGGACACCTTCGAGCTCGTCCTGGTCGACACGGCGGACAGCCGCATCCTCCGGACCACCGCCGTGGACGGGTACTGGAGATGGGTGGGGGTCGACGGGGACGAGGTCGTCCTGGTCGGCCACGACGGCACCTGGCAGCGGCGGCCCGTCGCCGATCCCGGCGCGGTCGTCGCCGAGGGCGGACCGGTCGCCCCGTTCAACGGCTGGATCGGCAAGGCGTCCCCGGACGCCGGGCACTTCGGGTTCGTCAAGCACTCCGTGGACGTGAACCGGAACTCGCAGGGCAGCTTCGACGAGACCTATCGCCAGGGCCCGATCCCGGGTTCGGGCACATTCATGCCCCGCCTGTTCGAGCTGTCGCCGGACGGGAGCACCGCGCTGGTGGGCGGTGGCAACGAGGTGTGGGTGACCACGACGGACACCGAGGGCGTGCCCGTGGAGCGGCAGCTCTCCGGCGCCGGCCTGCCGGGGCTGGCCGCCTTCCTGGACGAGACCCGGATCGTCTCGGCCCATGGCCCGACGCTCGTCCTGTGGGACCTCGCGCGGCCCGCCGGCCCCTGGAGCACGCTCCCCTATCCGGTCGCGGACGGTCCCACCGTGGGCTTCTCCGCCCACGTCGCCCTCTCGGACGACCACCGGTCGATCGCGGTGGTCGGCGGGTACGACCTGGTGTCCCACGGGACCGTCGACGAGGCCGCAGGGCAGCTCACCGGCCCGACCGGTGGCCTGCCGGTCTGGCGGCCGGACGGCTCGCTGCTGCTCGCCACCGGCAACGAGGGATACGTCGTCGCCGAGGACGGGACCTCGACGCGACGCCTCTGGACCACCGGGTCCGAGGAGGTCGACCCCTGGTTCCGCGCCCTCACGGCCCGGATCGTCGGCAGGGACCTCTACCTCGTCGACGACGACGGCGTGATCCAGGTCCGCGACGTGCGGGACGGCACCCTCCGGCGGACGATCGACCCCGGGTTCGACCGGGGTGAGGACTGGAACCGGCCGTCCTCCGCGACCAACCAGGCCGCGCTCAGCGACGACGGCAGCCACGCCGCCGTCGTCCTGGGCGACGCCTCCGGCGTGGCGCTCGTCCGCACCTCCGACGCGACGGCACGGATGCTGACCGACACCGTCGGGTCGGTGCTGATCGACGGCGAGCGGGTCATCGTCGCGACCGGGCGCGACGTGCGCACGTTCACGCTCGACGGCGAGCAGACGTCGTCCTTCTCGATGACGGGCGACTATGCGGACGCCCTGGCGGTGGTGCCGGACACGGACGTGCTCGCCCGGGTCCGGACGGACGGCAGGCTCGTCCTGGCGAACCTGACCACCGGCAGGCAGCTCGCGGACTACGCGATGCCCGTGCCGACGTCCACGACCGCGCAGGCCCCGTGGTACTCCTCGACCCTCACCGTCGTGGGAGCCGCCCTCTACTCGGCGACGGTCGGCACCGACGTCGCCCGCTGGGACCTCTCGATCCCGGAGATGGCCGAGGCCGCGTGCCGGGCGGCGGGCCGCGACCTGTCGCCCCAGGAGTGGCGGGCCGTCACCGCCGGCGACCCGCCCGCGGACCTCCGCTGCGACAGGCCTGGCCTGGACGCGCGGTGAGCCATGACCGGTCAGCGCGCGAGCGCGGCCGCCATGAACTCCTCCGGGTACGGCGAGCGGGCCAGGGCCTGCTCCCGGCCGAGCCGGCCGGCCGCGACCTCGCGGCAGAGCTCGGCGACGAGCGCCAGCTCGGCGCGCTGGGCCCGGACGAAGTCGCGGTCCACCGGGTCGCCGTGGCCGGGCAGGACGGTCGCCGCCCCCAGGGCGAGGACGCCGTCCAGCGCGGCGGGCCAGCCCTGCGGGAAGGCGTCACCGAACTGGGGCGGCGCGCCGTGCTCGACGAGGTCGCCCGCGAACACCACGTCCGCGTCCGGGACGTGCACCACCAGGTCGTGATCGGAGTGCGCGGGCCCGAAGTGGCGCAGCCCGACGCGGCGGCCACCGAGGTCCAGCTCCGCGCTGTCGTCGACCAGGTGGTCGGGCAGCACCGGGCGCACGGCGGCGATGCGGTCGGCGACGTCCGGCTCGCCGCGGTCGCGGTAGCGCCGCGCCCACGTCTCCCGCTGCTGCGCGCCCGTCGCCACCAGGTCGGCGCGGCAGCCGCGGTGCGCCCAGACGGCGCACGGCGCGAAGGCCTCGGTGCCGAAGCTGTGGTCGAAGTGGGAGTGGGTCAGGACCACCTGCCACGGCAGCGGCGTCACCTCGCGGACGGCGGCAGCGAGCTCGGCGCCCTGCCCCGCGTCCCCGCCCGTGTCCACGACCAGACAGGACTCGCCGCCCACCACGAGCCCGACCGAGAGGTCCAGCTCGGCGTACCGCCGCACCAGCACGCCGTCCGCGACCTCGATCCACCGTCCCATGGCCCGACCCAAGCAGACGGACCGGGCCGGATCAACCGACGCCGCAGGCCGCCCAGCCGTCGTCGAGCAGGCGGTACCGCGTGATCAGCCCGCGGGGATCGACGGCGACGTCGAGCACGAACGTGCCGACCACCGCCAGACCCGTCGCACGGACGGTCGCCCGGACCGTACCGGTCACCACGGCCCGGTGACCGGAGGCGCGGATCGTCACGAGATCGAACAGCTCGAGATCAGCCTCCTCGCCGAGCCGGGCGAAGTGCTCGGCGGCTCCCGCACGGCCGGATCCGCGGCCGGTCCAGGGCGGCTCGCCGGCACCGCCGCGCACCGTGAGGTCCGCGTCCGCGTCGAACCGCTGCGCCAGGTCACGTGGCGAGGCGCCCGCGATCCTGGCCGCGAACAGCTCGATCACGGCCACGCGGACCGCGGACCCGTCAGGTGCTCCCGGCTGCATGGAGGCTGTCTAGCGACCGCCACCGTCCCACGGCAAGGGCCCGTCGGACCGGCTGAGGCCACTGGCCGGAACCGGCCACGACTGTTTACCTGCGCGTCACGCGACGGCGCGCACCGCCGACCGGTTTCACCCGGGGACTGTCCGAATCGTCCGAACTGATCTACTGTCGATACTCCAAGTCATGAAGTGGCTTTCCGATCCCCGTCGGAAACGAGTACCTCATGATGCCTGCGCACCGACAGTCCTGGACCGCGGACGACCGCAGCGACGAGCCACGCCTGGTGGTGCGGGACGACCGCGACGAACCACTGCGGGCCGACCGGGTGGCACCCGGCCGCGTCGGACAGGTGATGATCGAGCGGGCCAAGAGCGTCGTCGTCGTGGCACGCCGCGTCGACGAGGAGACGGCCGCCCAGATCCTGGCGGACGCCGCCGACGACGCCGGCATCCCCGTGCGCCTGGCTGCCGACCAGATCGTGACGGCGCTGCAGGCCCCGGACAACCGCGAAGAGATCACACAAGACATCCTGGCGCACGCCGTGGAAGCCACCCACCCGGTCGACCCGGCGCCGGTCAGCCCGGCCCCGGCCGGCTGACACGCGAAGTGCTCGGCACAAGGGTCGCGCCGAGCACCGCACGAGCTCCCGTCCCGCACCACCTCGCGGAGACCCTTGACCACATTCTCCCCGGAGTGCTTTCGGGGGGCGGGAGCCATCTCGCGGCAATTCCCGCCCAGAACGGGAACCGTCGAGATCAAACATATCAGGCCGCCATTCGATCGCCTCGCGAGCAATATTCGGGAGCCGGTCGACTGCTGTACATTTCAAGCATCCGACTGCCCGAGACGCCCGGTTTCGCGCCGAAGAAATGCTCGGTCCGGGGAATTCTGCTGTTTATCTCACCGGCTCAGGAAATATGCCCCCCAGCCGGTCGACCTCGGCGGACACGACGCTTTCCCTGAATTCGCCTCGAAAGACCGCCCGCAGCCGGTTGAAATTCATCCGGTGCGCCAGCCGTGCCGCTGCCCGGACCCGGCCGCCAGGGATGCCGGGGTGGGCCGCCGACGATGACGTGCAGGCCGGCGAACGTCTGTAGCACGCCATGCCCACGGGTGACGGCGGCTCACCAGGATCGTGGGCCGCTCGGGCGCTGTCGACCGCTTCCTGCCGATGTGTCAGCACGGGTCTAGTCAGGCTAGGGTTACCGCGGGTCAGGACGCGGCTCGTCGGCGCACAGCGCACGAGGAGGCTTGCCGTTGACCGCAGAACCGATGGAAGTGGAGCGCGCGCTCACTGTCGGGATGAACCACACCGTAGGCCGGTACCGCTACGACGTCGCCACGGACGAGTGGTGGTGGTCGGACGAGATGTACCGGATCCACGGTTTCGAACCCGGTGACGTGGTGCCCACCACGGCACTGATCCTCGCGCACAAGCACCCCGACGACCCGCCCGCCGGACGGCAGGCCCCGGCCGGCGTGGTCGCGGCGACCGGCCAGCCCTTCAGCAGCGTGCACCGCATCATGGACGCGCGGGGCCAGGAGCGGACGGTCGCCGTGGTCGGGCAGGGCCGCCGCGACCCGGACACGCGCCGTGTCGTGGAGCTGGTGGGGTACTTCATCGACGTGACCGCCGGGATCAAGGCCCAGGCGAACCGGGCCGCGAACACCTCCATCCAGGCCGCGGCGGCGACCCGCGCGCCCATCGAGCAGGCCAAGGGCATCATCGCCTTCGCCCTGGGGATCGACTCGGCCGAGGCGTTCCAGCGGCTGCGCAGCGCCTCGAACGACACGAACGTCGCGGTGCGGGACGTCGCCCGCCAGATCGTCGAGCTGACCGGCACCAGGAGCGCGGCGGCCGACGTCGTCGCCGTCCTGACCGCGCCCCAGGCAGCCGAACCACCCGAGCCGCCCGTGTGACCCCCGCCGTCGGCGGCGACGGGGTCCCGCCGGCCCGCGGCCGCCTCAGGAGCGGCCGGATCAGGACGGGCTGAAGGAACGCAGGAACTCGTCGACCAGGGCGCGGTTCTTCGCGGTCGCCGGCACGGAGGACGACACGAACCTCACCAGCGCGTCCGCGATGTCGCGCACGGGGACGTTCGTGTCGTTGGACACCCGCCGCAGCAGCTGGAACGCCATGTCGTGGTCGACGGAGTAGACCATCATGAGCATCCCCCGGGCCTGGTCGATGACCGCCCGGCGCTCCGCGGACGCCTTGATGGAGACGGTGGCCTCCCGCGCGGCCGCCGCCCGGTGGGAACCCGTCACGTCGATGAAGTAGCCGTACAGCTCGGTGATCTGGCCGGTGCTCGTGTCGCGCCGGCCCTGTCCGGTGATCACCAGGACGCGGGTGTCGCCCTTGGAGTCGATGATCCGGTGCACCGAGCTGAACGTCTCGCCGGACTCGGCCGCCTGCTTGAGCACGCCGTCCGTCTGTCCCAGGTCCTCCGGATGCTTGTGGGAGAGCATGAGCGCCGTGGTGGGCACCACCTCGCCGGGCGCGAACCCGTGCATCGCGTACACCTCGTCGGACCACGACCACTTCTCCGTGACCAGATCGAGCAGGTAACGGCCAACCGGTGGCATGTCACCGCCGTCGAGCACTTCCTCGATCTTGCCCTCCATCTGCGGCTCCCTAGAAAGCGTGCGGCGGGACGGGCAGACCCCGGGGCGCCCTCCGCAACTCTCGTCACGCTACTCCGCCACTCGCACCCCGGGCCGCCCACTCCCCCGTCGGACCGGCATGCCGGCCCCTGCCTACGCGCGCCCGGCAGTCCGGTAGCGGTGCTCGGGGCGGCCCGTCGAGCCGTACCGGAGCTCGACCACGAGGTGCCCCTGGTGGGCGAGCGCCGACAGGTAGCGCTGGGCCGTCGCCCGCGAGACCCCCACCCGGTCGGCGACCATGGGCGCCGAGAGTGCCGCCCCGGCCTCGGCGAGCGCCCCCAGCACCGCGGTCTCCGTGGGCGAGCGGCGCGCGGCGCCGTCGCGCCCGCCCGCGCCGTGGAGCACCCGGCGGGCGCGGTCGACCGCCTCCTGGTCGAGCTCGGCCTGCGAGTCGACCAGGTTGCGGTAGCGCCCGTAGGCGCGCAGCAGCTCGGTGAGGTCGTCGTCGGCGAAGGGTTTGATGAGGTAGCCGAACGCCCCGCGCTGGAGGGCCTTGCGCACGGCGGCGGTGGCGACGGCGGCCGAGAGCACGATGGCGTCGACGTCCCGCCGGGCGATGACGTCGAGCCCCGAGCCGTCGGGCAGGTAGATGTCGGCCAGCACGAGGTCGGGTTCCTCGGCGTCGATCACCGCGGCCGCCTGCGCCGCCGTGCCCGCTGTCGCGACCACCCCGAAGCCCTCGACCGACTCCACGATGCGCGTGTGCAGCCGCGCCACGTGGAAGTCGTCGTCGACCACGACGACGCGGAAGCGCACCGCGGGACCCGTGTCCTTGGTCGTGCTCATCGGCCGTCCTCCTGTTCGAACTGCTGCTCCAGGCGGGCCACGAAGACCGCGCCGTGCCGCTCGGTGCGGCCCATCGCCAGCCGCAGCTCGCCGCCGTGCCGCCGGGCCACCTCGGCCGACAGGCGCAGCCCGATGCCGTGCCCGTGCGCCGGCCCGGCGGCGCCGGCCTCCCCCGGACGCTCCCCCGGCCCGGGAACTCTTGCCGGCAGCGCCTCCGGCGTGAGCGGGTCACCCGCCGCGCCGTCGCCGGAGTCCATGACAGAGAGGTGGAGCTCGTCGCCGTGCCGGAGCGCCTCCACCTCGACCCAGCGCGGCGCACGCTCCGAGGCCACCGCCGCCGCGATGCCGTTGTCCACGAGGTTGCCGAGCACGGTGGTGACGTCCTCGGGGTGCAGCAGCGACCCGCTGACGTCGGCGTCGGGACCGACGCGCAGCGTCACTCCCTGGCGTTCGGCCTCCAGCGCCTTCGCCCCGAGGAAGGCCTGGAGGTAGGGCTCCCGGACGAGGCCCGCGTTGGCGACCGGGAAGCGCACCGGGCCGTGCTCGCCGATGCGGTCGAGGTAGTCGAGGGCCTCGGCCGTGTCGCCGGCCCGCACCAGCCCGGTCACCACGTGGATGCGGTTGGCGAACTCGTGCCGCTGCTCCCGGAGCGCACCGGCCAGCGTGCCGACGGCGGTGAGGCGCCGGGACAGGTCCTCGACCGCCGTCACGTCCCGCACGATCACCACGCGCCCGAGCAGCCGGCCGTCGCGCCGCACGTCGTGCACGTCGACGTAGACCAGCCGCCCGTCGACAACGAGCGGTGGGGCCGGCGGCGCGTCGGGCGCGACGGCGGGGCCGTCGACCGCCGCCGTCGCCACAGCCGCCGCCGTCGCCGTCGAACGGGCGCCCTCGATCCGCGCGAGGACGCCCGCGTGCCCGATCGCCTCCTCGACCCGGCGGCCCACCGGGTCGTCGAGGCCGAGCAGGGCGGCGGCGCGGTCGTTGCACACCGTGACGACGTCGTCGGCCGACAGCCCGACCACCCCGTCGTCGACCCCCTGGAGCACGGCCTGCTGGTCGTGCACCAGCTCGAGCAGTTCCTCGGGCTGGAGCCCGAGCGTCCGCTCGCGCAGCCTGCGCGTGATGAACCGGGCAAGCAGCCCGCCGACGCCGAGCGCGAGCGTCGTCGAGAGCACCACGGGGACGGCGTCGGCCAGGACGGTGGACCACACCTCGGTGGGCGGCAGCCCGACGCTCACCTCGCCCACGACGGTGCCGGGACGGTCGAGCCCGTACACGGGGACCTTGGCCCGCGCCGAGACGCCGAGGGTGCCGCGCTCCCAGCTCACCGTCTCCTCGCCGCGCAGCGCGGCGTCGGGGCTGGTGGAGACCGGGTCGCCGATCTCGTCGGGGCTGGGGTGCGCGAGACGGCGCCCCGTGTCGTCGGTGATCACCACGAACAGTGCGCCGGTGCGGTCCTCGACCTCGCGGGCGTAGTCGTCGAGGGTGCCGGCGACGAGCTCGGCGTCGGTGGACGGCGGCTGCCGCTCCGACTCCGCCTCGGCGCCCGCCCGGACGCCGGGGGTCTGCGCCACGGTCTGCGCGATGCGCAGCGCGGACTCCTGGGTCTGCTGCACGAGCCGGTTGAACCCGGTGAGGGCGAACAGCCCGAGCGTGATCAGCGACACCACGATCATCGCGGCCACGATCGACCGGTTGACCTGGGTGGTGAACTTCGTCGCCATGCTCGCATGCTAACCACGCGGAAGGTCCCGGCAGGAGCCGTGAGCAGAATGCGCACAACGAGTTCTGTGCGGTATTCCGCCACAACGCGCAGTAGCGCGCGGTGAGGGGCGACCCGTTCCTAGGGTGACCGGGTTATCGCACCCGCCGCCCCCCAGCCGGCCAGACGAAGGAGTCTCCCGTGCTTGTTCTGCTCGGATTCGGAATGGTCGCCACCTTCATGGTGCTGATCATGACCAAGCGCATGACCCCGGTGCTCGCGCTGATCATCGTCCCCACGATCTTCGGCCTCTTTGCCGGCGCCGGCCTCGGGATCGGCGACATGGCGCTGGACGCCATCGGGGGCCTCGCCCCCACCGCCGCCCTGCTGATGTTCGCCATCATCTACTTCGGCCTGATGATCGACGTGGGGCTGTTCGACCCGCTCGTGCGCGTCATCCTGCGGCTGGTCGGCCACGACCCGGTGAAGGTCGTCGTGGGCACCGCCCTGCTCGCGGCGGTGATCTCGCTCGACGGCGACGGCTCCACCACCTTCATCGTGGTGACGAGCGCCATGCTGCCGATCTACCTGCGGCTCGGCCTGAGCCCCGTGGTGCTCACCTGCGTCGCGGGCCTGGCGAACGGCGCCATGAACATCCTGCCCTGGGGCGGCCCGACCGCCCGCGCCGCGGCAGCCCTCGACCTGTCGCCGAGCGACGTGTTCGTGCCGATGGTGCCCTCCTTGCTGGCAGGGCTCGTCGTGATCTTCGCGTTCTCGTGGCACCTCGGC
The DNA here is from genome assembly GCF_042728455.1 of Promicromonospora sp. NPDC060204. NCBI lineage: Bacteria > Bacillati > Actinomycetota > Actinomycetes > Micrococcales > Promicromonosporaceae > Promicromonospora > Promicromonospora sp. NPDC060204. The sequence continues at coordinate 2,602 of NZ_JBHWZO010000051.1, read as the reverse complement.
CTGCTGGAGCGGCGCCGCCTCGGCACGATCGACCTGCCCGGGGAGGGCCTGGGCGGTGGTGCAGGCTCAGGCGGCGGCGCGGCCCCCCGGAGCACCGGCCCGCGCGGCGGCGGAGGAACCGCCACCCAGGTCGAGCGCATCTCGACCGTGGCGATCCAGACGCTCGTGCGGCCGGACGACACCGCGATGGCCGACAGCATGCTCGACCCGCAGCGCTCCACCCTGCGGCCGAGGATGTCCTGGTTCAACCTCGTGCTCACGGCCGCCGTGATGGTGCTGCTGGTGGCCGACGTGCTGCCGCTGGCCTACGTGTTCATGGCCGGGAGCGCCATCGCGATCATCGCCAACTTTCCCCGGGTCTCCGACCAGGCACAGCGCATCGTGGCGCACGCCCCCTCGATCGTCGGCGTGGTCTCGATGGTGCTCGCTGCCGGGGTGCTCATCGGCGTCCTGGAGGGCACGGGGATGGTCGACGCGATGGCCGCGTGGGTGTCGGGCAGCATCCCCGACCAGCTCGGCGCGTTCTCGGCGGTGATCACGGGGCTGCTGAGCATCCCGATGACCTTCTTCCTCTCGAACGACGCCTTCTACTTCGGCATCCTCCCGGTGCTCGCGGAGAGCGCCGCGGCCTTCGGCATCGACCCGGTCGACATGGCCCGCGCGTCGATCACGGGCCAGGTGGTGCACATGCAGAGCCCGCTGGTGCCCGCCATCCTGCTGCTGATCTCGCTCGCGGGGGTCAACCTGGGCGACCACCACAAGAAGGTGCTGTGGCGGGCCGTGGTGGTGGCGCTGGTGATGCTCGTGGTCGGGATCGCGGTCGGCTCGATCGGCATCGGCTGACCGTCGGTGTGTGCCCTCCCGGTGACGGGAGGGCACACCTAGGATGAAGCGTTGTGAACGAGACATTCCTGGAGCCGGCAGCCGACACCCTGCGTGCCTGGGCGCTCGACGAGGAGCTCAAGCGCACCGTCCTCGCCTCGCCCCCGCTCGCCGCGGCCGCGGAGCGCATCGCGCGCCGCTACACCGCGGGCGCGACGGCGGACCACGCGATCGACGCGGTGCGCGCGGGCGTCCGGCGGGGCCACACCGGCAACATCGACTACGCGGGCGAGAGCATCCGCGACGCCGCGACCGCACGGCACGAGACCGACGTCTTCCTCGGGCTGATCGACGCGGTGCGGGCCGCGGACGTGCCCACCGCGATCTCGTTCGACCTCTCGCACGTCGGCTCGCTGGTCGACCCCGAGCTCGGCCTCGCCCACGCCCGTGAGCTGGCGGCGGCCAGCGCCCCGCTCGGGACGGCGCTCATGATCTCGGCCGAGGGGTCCGACCGCACCGACCTCGTGCTCGACCTCTACGAGGCGCTGTCCGCGGAGTTCGACCACGTCGGCATCACGCTGCAGGCCCGACTGCACCGGACCCCGGCGGACCTGCGGCGGGTGCTGCGCCGTCCGGGGCCGGTGCGGCTCGTCAAGGGCGCCTTCCTGGAGGCGGACGACGTCGCCCACAAGCGCGGCAGCGCCGAGCTCACCGACGCCTACCTCGACCTGGCCGGCGAGCTCCTGGCGGCGCGGCACCCCGTCCTCCTCGCCACGCACGACGAGGCGCTCGTCGACGCCCTCCGGGAACGCCACGGCGACGACGCCCTGCAGGCGCCGGGGGTCGAGTTCGAGATGCTGCAGGGCCTCGGCACGGAGCTGCTGGACCGGCTCCACCACGAGGGCTTCAGGACCCGGGAGTACCTCATCTTCGGCGACAACTGGTGGCTCTACGCGCTGAACCGCATCGCGGAGGACCCGACCCGCGTCATCACGGCGCTCGCCGACCTGCGCCAGGCATGACACATGTCATGGATCGGGGGTGCACAACGCCCCGGGAGCCGGTGACAGCCCGACACTTCTGAGCAGCGCGCCCGTGCGGTGGACTGGGGTCAGCGCCGAGGAGACACCCCGGCGGACGTACTGACAGGAGCACCCCATGGACCTCGTCGCCGCCCTCCAGAACCTCATCGGGCAGGTGCCCGAGCTTCTCCAGCCGCTGATCGTCGCCCTCGCGGGCGCCATCCCCTTCATCGAGGGCGAGGGCGGTGTGGCGATCGGCATCCTCGGCGGCATCCCGCCGGTCGTCGCCGCCGTGGCCGCGATGATCGGCAACTTCCTGACCGTGGCCGTGCTCGTGCTGCTCAGCACCGGGGCCCGCAACGCCGTCGTGACCCGGCACCGCGCGAAGGCCCAGGCACGCGACGCCGTGACGGTCGGCGGCGGCACCACCCTGCGGACGGCGTCGGAGGTCCGCGAGAACGACCGCAGCACCGCCCGCCGCGCCAAGTTCCAGCGCGCTTACGAGCGCTACGGCGTGCCCGGCGTGAGCCTGCTCGGCCCGCTGCTGCTGCCGACCCACTTCACGGCCACCATGCTCGCCGCCTCGGGCGTCGGCAAGGCCCGCATCCTCGTCTGGCAGGCCGTCGCGATCGTCGGCTGGACCACGCTGACCGCGCTCATCATCAGCGGGGTGCTCCAGGCCGTCCAGTGAGGTCGGCGCGGTCGGCCCGGTCGACGCGCAGAACGGGCGGGGGTGGTGGGTGCGGAGAACCGCACCC
>NZ_JBHWZO010000050.1:0-29230 GCF_042728455.1 Promicromonospora sp. NPDC060204 | reverse complement strand
TACGCGCCTTCGCCCCCCCCTCCGGCCCCCCGGGTCACCTGTGGGTCCCCCACGTTTCTGCTACTCCGCGGCGTCCACCGTGATGCGGACCTCGCCGGGGTTCAGCCGGGTCTCGGCCTCGCTCCAGGCGGCCTCGTCGCGCAGCCACACCTGGTCGTCCACGTGCACCTCGACCGCCTGCGTGGCCTGGGCCGTCGCGACGGCCCACTGGGCGGTCGCCCAGCCGCCGCGCACCGGGTCGTCGGGCGTCAGCGGCGTCGCGTCCACCGTCACGGTCGCCGACGCCGGGTCCTGCCGGTTGGGGTCCGCCGCACCGGTCGCGGGCGCGAGCCCCAGGTCCCGGCCCAGGCGGCCCGCCACGACGTCACGGGCGGCCGCGGGGGCGATCTGGTCGCCGTCGGCCACCGGGGCGAGCTCGCAGGACAGGGCGGCGGGGGAGTTGCCCGTGAGGGCCGAGGCCCAGGCGCGCGACCGCGTCTCGTGCTGGGCGTACGCGTCGGGGTAGGCGGAGCGCTGCACGGTCTGCGCGGCGTCCGTCACCTCCATGTCCTCGTACCCCTCGACCTCGATCAGCACGTCGTAGAAGGCGTTGGTGGAGTAGGCCGGGTCGAGGATCTCGTCGACGGTGCCCCAGCCCTGGGACGGCCGCTGCTGGAACAGCCCCACGGAGTCGCGGTCGCCGTAGTCGATGTTGATGAGCTTGGACTCCTGCAGCGCAGTGGCCAGGCCGATCGTGGCCGCCCGGGCGGGCAGGCCGCGGGCCACCGCGGTGCCGGCCACGAGCGCCGCGTTGTCCGCCTGGTCGGGCGAGAGGTACCAGTTCGCGTCCTCCAGCACCGCCGTGCAGCGCTCGGTCACGGGACCGGACCCCGCGAGGCGGTTCAGCCCCACGACGACGCCCACCGTCGCGACCACGCACACGGTGCCGACCGCCACCACGTACTTCAGGGCGCGCCCGACCGACCGCGGCGGCGTGGGGCCGTCAGCGGGTGGCGGGACCGACGAACCGGTCTCAGCCAGGAGGGCCATGCGAGCTCCCTGTCGTCCGGGGCGGTATCAGGAGGGCCACGAATTGTAATCCGCCTGGTCAGGGATGGTGCAAACGGGGACGGATGCCTCAGTTGGCGTGCAGCACCTCGTTGAGCTCGATGCCGACGCCGGTGCGGTCGAGCACCTCGACGGTGCCCGTGGTGGAGTTGCGCCGGAACAGCAGGTTGCTGCGGCCCGCGAGGTCGCGCGCCTTGACGGGTGCCGTGCCGTCGCCGTACGGGTCGGCCGCCGCGCCGAGCACCGTCACCTTGGTGCCCGCCGTGAGGTACAGGCCGGCCTCGACCACGCAGTCGTCGCCGAGGGGGATGCCGAGGCCCGCGTTGGCGCCCAGCAGGCAGCGCTCGCCGAGCGACACGACCTGCTTGCCGCCGCCGGACAGGGTGCCCATGATCGACGCGCCGCCGCCGACGTCGGACCCGTCGCCGACCGTGACGCCCGCCGAGATGCGGCCCTCGACCATGGACGTGCCGAGCGTGCCCGCGTTGAAGTTGACGAAGCCCTCGTGCATCACGGTGGTGCCCGGCGCGAGGTACGCGCCCAGGCGGACGCGGTCGGCGTCGGCGATGCGGACGCCCGACGGGACGAGGTAGTCGACCATGCGGGGGAACTTGTCGACGCCGAACACGGTGACGTGGCCACGGGCCCGCAGGCGCAGGCGGGTCTCCTCGAAGCCGTCGACGGCGCACGGGCCGGCGCTGGTCCAGACGACGTTGGTCAGGGCCCCGAAGATGCCGTCCATGTTGAGGCCGTGCGGGCGGACCAGGCGGGCGGACAGCAGGTGGAGCCGCAGGTACGCGTCGGAGACGCCCTTGGGCGGGTCGGCGAGGTCGATCTGCGTGGTCACGACCTCCAGCCGGACCCGTCGCACGTCGTCGGAGCCGGCGGCCGCGGCGAGCGACTCGGGCGGCGTGGCGCCGGCGGGCGCGTCGCCGAGGGCGGGCGCCGGGTACCAGGTGTCGAGGGTGGTGCCGTCGTCGGCGATCGTGGCAAGGCCGAAGCCCCATGCGGTCGTCATGCCTCCAGCCTAACGGCCACGCGGAGCCCATAGGCTTGCCCTGTGGACACCGCGATCGACCCTGCCCTGCTCGACCCGTCCGGTGAGGGGGCCGACCTGGTCGCCCTCACCCGGATCCTCTGCGACATCCCGTCCGTCAGCGGCGACGAGAAGGCCCTCGCCGACGCGATCGAGGCGGTCCTGCGCGGCTGCCCGCACCTGGAGGTGCTGCGCGACGGCGACGCCCTGGTGGCCCGGACGCACCTCGGCCGCGACCGGCGGGTGGTCGTGGCCGGGCACATCGACACCGTGCCGATCGCGGACAACCTGCCGACCCGGCTGGTCGGGCAGGACGGCGCAGGCGCCGACGGCGGGCCGGACGCCGTCCTCTGGGGCCGCGGCACCGTCGACATGCTGGGCGGCGTCGCCGTGGCCCTCGCGCTGGCGGCCGAGCTGGGGGCACCCGGCACCGCGCCCGCCCACGACCTGACGTGGATCTTCTACGACCACGAGGAGGTGGACTCCGCGCTGAACGGCCTGGGCCGGCTGGCGCGCAACCACCCCGAGCTCCTGCGGGGCGACTTCGCGATCCTGGGGGAGCCCTCCAACGCCGGGATCGAGGGCGGCTGCAACGGCACGATGCGGGTCGAGGTGCGCACGCACGGCGTCGCCGCGCACTCGGCGCGGGCCTGGACGGGCGAGAACGCGATCCACGCGGTCGCGCCGGTGCTGACCCGGCTGGCGGCCTACGAGCCGCGCGAGGTCGAGGTGGACGGTCTGGTCTATCGCGAGGGCCTCAACGCCGTGCGGATCGAGGGCGGCATCGCGGGCAACGTGATCCCGGACGCGTGCACGGTGGAGGTGAACTACAGATTCGCCCCCTCGCGCTCCGTCGCCGAGGCGGAGGCCCACCTGCGGGAGGTCTTCGACGGTTTCGAGGTCCTCGTGACGGACGCCGCGGGCGGCGCCCGTCCGGGCCTCGACGACCCGCTGGCGGCGCAGTTCGTGAAGTCGGTGCTGGCCACGACGGGTGGCGCCCCGGCGCCCAAGTACGGGTGGACCGACGTCGCCCGGTTCTCGGAGCTGGGGGTGCCCGCGGTGAACTTCGGGCCCGGCGACCCGCTGCTCGCGCACAAGGACGACGAGCACCTGCCGGTCGCGCAGCTCGCGCAGTGCCGCGACGCGCTGCGAGCCTGGCTCCTGGACGACTAGTTTGGTCGCATGAGCGACGACGGCATTCCACAGTCCGGCCGCGGCTACCGCCGTGGTCCGGTGCTCCTGCGCGGGAACCAGATCCCGCGCACCACGACGGACCAGCGCCTCCTGGCCTCCGACCAGGACACCGACTGGCTGCACTCCGACCCGTGGCGGGTGCTGCGCATCCAGAGCGAGTTCGTCGAGGGTTTCGGCGCGCTGGCCGAGCTCGGCCAGGCCGTCTCGGTGTTCGGCTCGGCGCGCACCAAGCCGGGTCACCCGGACTACGCCGCCGGCGAGACCGTGGGCCGGCTGCTGGTCGAGGCCGGCTACGCCGTCATCACGGGTGGCGGGCCCGGCATCATGGAGGCCGCGAACAAGGGCGCCGCCGAGGCGGGCGGCACCTCCGTGGGCCTCGGTATCGAGCTGCCCTTCGAGCAGGGTGTGAACGAGTACGTCAATCTCGGAATCAACTTCCGCTACTTCTTCGCGCGAAAGACGATGTTCCTGAAGTACGCACAGGGATTCATCGTCATGCCGGGCGGTTTCGGCACCTTCGACGAGCTCTTCGAGGCCGTCACCCTGGTGCAGACGCACAAGGTCACCCAGTTCCCGATCGTCCTGGTGGGAAAGGCGTACTGGGGCGGGCTCCTGGAGTGGGTCCGGACGACGGCGCTGGAGCACGGTGTCATCAGCGCCGCCGACCTCGACATCATCCACCTGACCGACGACCCGGCGGACGCGGTGCGGCACGTGGTCGACCGGGCCCACCAGATCGCGGCGGAGCAGGCGGCCCTGCAGGCGGCCGTGGCCGCCGAGCGGGCGACGGAGGAGGCCGCGGGCACGAGGCAGGGGCAGCTGAACTCCCTGGGCACCGCGTAGGTGGACCGCGCGGAGGCTCACGGGACGGCGGTTCCGCCGCCGTCCGAGCGGCTGGTGCTGCGCGGGCGTGAGGTGGGGCGGTCGGGCCGCGCGGTGCGCCCCGTGGTGATGGCGGTGCTCAACCGCACCACCGACTCGTTCTACGCGCCCGCCCGGGTGCCCGACGACGCCGCGGCGCTGGCCGCGGCGGAGCGCGCCTGGGCCGACGGCGCCGAGATCCTCGACGTCGGCGGCGTGCGGGCGGGCAACGGCGCGCCCGTCGACGAGGCCGAGGAGATCCGCCGCGTCGTGCCGTTCGTGGCCGCCGTGCGCCGTGCCGTGCCCGACCTGCTGGTCTCGGTCGACACGTGGCGAGCGGGGGTGGCCCGCGCCGCGATCGACGCCGGCGCGGACCTGATCAACGACACGTGGGCCGGGCACGACCCCGCCCTCGTGGAGGTGGCGGGCGCCGCCGGCGTCGGCGTGGTCTGCTCGCACACGGGCGGCGCCGTGCCGCGCACCGACCCGTACCGGGTGGAGTACCCGGGCCCCGACGGCCTGGTGGCCGATGTCGTGGCGACCCTGCGGGCCGCCGCGGAGCGGGCCGTGGCGTGCGGCGTGCCGCGCGAGTCCGTCCTCGTGGACCCGACCCACGACTTCGGCAAGAACACGTGGCAGTCCCTGCAGCTCCTGCGGCGCACCGAGGCGCTCGCCGGGCTCGGTTTCCCCTTGCTGATGGCGCTCTCCCGCAAGGACTTCGTGGGGGAGACGCTCGACCTGCCGCCCGAGGAGCGGCTGGAGGGCACGCTGGCCGCGACGGCGGTGGCGGCGTGGCTCGGTGCGCGGGTCTTCCGGGCCCACGACGTGGCCGTGACGCGGCGGGTGCTCGACCTCGTGGCGGCCCTGCGCGACGAGGCACCGCCGGCCGCCGCCCTGAGGGGTCTTGCCTGAGCCCACGCACGATTCGACGCCCTTCCCAGCACCCGCCGGTGTGAACGACCGGCGAATGGGCGAGTGGAAAGTAAGGGGCGTCATTTGAACTAGAATGGGTCTGTGCCCTCGGCGTTCGCCGGAGACATGAATGCTGCTACACACCGGACAACGGAATGGGAGAGCCACACATGGCTGCGATGAAGCCGCGAACGGGTGACGGACCGCTCGAGGTCACCAAGGAGGGGCGCGGCATTGTCATGCGTGTGCCGCTCGAGGGCGGCGGTCGGCTCGTCGTCGAGCTCAACGCGACCGAGGCCAGCGAGCTCGGAGACGCTCTCCAGACCGTCGTCGGCTGACCCGGCCGACCCGGTCTCCAGTCTTTCGGCGGCCGTCCGTCGCGAGAACCGGCCTCTCGGCAGGTCAGCGGCGGACGGCCAGCAGCAGCCCGTCCCCGCTCGGCAGCATGGCGGGCAGCACCCGCTCGTCGTTCCGCAGCGTCCGGCCCACCTCGCGCACCACGGTGGTGAGCTCGTCGCGACGTGCGGGGTCCGCCACCCGGTCCCGCAGCAGTGCGCTGTCGACGGCGAGCACGCCGCCCGGGCGCAGCAGCCGCAGGGCCTCGTCCACGTACTCGGGGTACGCGAGCGGGTCGCTCGCCACGAGCACCAGGTCGTAGGCGCCGTCCGCCAGCCGGGGCAGCACGTCCCCGGGCCGCCCGGGGATGATCCGGGTGCGGTGCGGGGCCACGCCGTCCTCCACGAACGCCGCCCGTGCGGCGCGCTGGTGCTCCACCTCGCGGTCGATGGTGGTGAGCTGGCCGTCCTGCGGCATACCCCGCAGCAGCCAGAGCGCGGCCACCCCGGCCCCCGTGCCGACCTCGACGACGGCGTGCGCGTTGGTGGCGGCCGCGAGCACCCGCAGCACCGCCCCGACCCCGGGCAGCACGGCGGTGCAGCCCAGCTCCGAGGCGCGTTCGCGGGCGCGCAGCAGCACCTCGTCCTCGGGGACGAAGGCCTCGCTGTAGACCCAGGCCGCGACCCTGCCGTGGCCTGACGGCTCCGCTGTGCTGATGGCTTCCTCCGCTGAACCGGGCAGTTGTGTACATCACGTGCGGCGTCAGGGTACAGCCCGTGGGAACGCCTGGGCTTTGACGTACGTTGAGAGGACGATGACTTCTGTGAGCACTCGCCCAGCAGCAGACGCGGCCGCGCCGGTACCCTCCGGGGCCGGCGCGGCAGACCTGCCCTGGCAGCCGCCTACCTGGGAAGAGATCGTGCGCGAGCACTCCGCGCGCGTCTACCGGCTCGCCTACCGTCTGACCGGCAACAAGCAGGACGCCGAGGACCTGACGCAGGAGACCTTCATCCGGGTGTTCCGTTCGCTGTCCAGCTACACGCCGGGCACGTTCGAGGGCTGGCTGCACCGCATCACCACCAACCTGTTCCTGGACCAGGCGCGCCGCAAGAAGCGCATCCGCATGGAGGCGATGGGTGACGACGACGGCCACGTCGCCGACACCGGCGACTTCGGCCGGCCGGAGCGCGGGTACGAGCACGCCAACCTCGACCAGGACGTCCAGCGCGCGCTCGACGCGCTGCGGCCGGAGTACCGTGCGGCCGTCGTGCTGTGCGACATCGAGGGCCTGAGCTACGAGGAGATCGCCGTGACCCTGGGCGTCAAGCTCGGCACCGTGCGCTCCCGGATCCACCGCGCCCGCGCCCAGCTCCGCGACGCGCTGGAGCACCTGGCGCCGACGCGCGGGGGCGTGCGATGAGCCACCTCGGTGACCTGGTCAGCGCTCTGGCTGACGGGCAGCTCTCGCCCGCGGAGACGGAGCGCGCGCTCTCCCACGTGACGATGTGCCGCCTGTGCGCCCGCGAGCTCGACACGGCGCGCGCCGCCCGGCGGGCGCTCTCGTCGGCCGCCGACGTGGTGCCCGACCCGGCCCTCACCGCCCGCCTGATGGCGCTCCAGGCCAGCATCCCGTCCGCGGACGAGGACCCGCTGCGCCGGCCGTTCCTGGGCCCGGACCCGCTGGCCGCGCCGGTGTGGCAGGCCTCGGGGTTCGGCGACTTCGACGGCCGGATCGACCGCCCGGCCCGGCGCCGCAGGACCGCCCGGATCACCGCGCTCGGCGTCGGCGGAGCCGGCGTCCTGGGCCTGGCACTCTTCACGCTCGGCGACATGCCCGTGGTGTCCCCGCAGCTCTCCGCGCAGACCAGCATGACGATGCTCGGCCGGACGGGGCCCGACGCCGCCGCCGCCGGCCAGGACGTGCTCGCGGAGCTCGACGTGGACCCCGCCCAGCTCACGCCTGCCGCGCTCGACTGGGCCGCGGACAACGGCTGGGTGGCGCCCGCCGACCTGCCCGACGGCTACACGGTCTCGGCCATGCGCCTGGTGGGCGACCAGGGCCAGACGCTGGAGATCGACCTCACCGGGCCCTCGGGCCACGCCGTGGTGCGCGAGCGTGCCGGGCAGCTCGCCCAGGGCGGTACGACGGTCGGCGGCGTCCAGGTGCTGGCCACGGAGCCCGCCCACGTGGCGTGGCAGTCCGACGACATGGTGGTCGACGTCGTCGCCGACGCGCCGGAGGAGGTACTGACCGAGCTCGTGGCGTCGTTCGGTGAGCATGGCTACGATGCCGGGGTCCTGCCCCGCATCGCCCGCGGGTGGCACACCGTGACAGGAGCCATCGAAAGCCCATGACCGACGAGAACCCGTTCGCGCCTCCCACACCGCGCGCAGCAGTGCCCCCCGCGAACGAGCCGACGCCGGCCGCGGGGCGCACGCCCGAACCCGCGCCCACGGGGACGCCGGCAGAGCAGCCGGCCGCCGAGCGCCCGACGGAGCAGGTCCCGGCCCCGCAGGCCCCCGCGCCCGTCCCGGCCCCGCCGGCCCAGGCCCAGCCGACCCAGGCCCAGCCGACCCAGCAGCTCCCGACGACGGGTTACCTGACCACGATCCCAGCGCCGTCGGCCGCCGACCAGGACGCGCACGCGCCGCACGCGGGGACCGACCCGCACGGAACGGCACCCCATGGCACGGAGCCCCACGGCACCACCCCGTACGGCACCGCGCAGCCGCCCCGGTCGCGCCGGAGCCGGCTCGGCGCGGGCGCGGTGTCCGCCGTCGTGCTGCTGGGCCTGCTCGCCGGCGCCGGCGGCGGCGTCGGCGCCTACGCGCTGCTGGACGCCCGCGGGACGGCGCGCCCGGCCGACGCCGCGCTGCCCCAGCCCGCCGCGGGCACCACCCACGTGGACCGCCCGGAGGGCTCGGTGGCCGCGATCGCCGCCGCCGCGCTGCCGAGCGTGGTCTCGATCGAGGTGCGCGCCCAGCAGGGCGTGGCCACCGGGTCGGGCATGATCCTGAAGTCCGAGGGCTACATCCTCACGAACAACCACGTGGTCGCCGAGGCGGCCTCGGGGGCCGACGTGACGGTCACCTTCTCGGACGGCCACGAGCAGCCCGCCAAGCTGGTGGGGGCCACCCCGGACTACGACCTCGCCGTCATCAAGGTCGAGGAGACGGGGCTGGAGCCGCTCGTGCTGGGCGACTCCGACGACGTCGTGGTCGGCGACTCGGTGCTCGCCGTCGGCTCGCCGCTCGGCCTGGAGGCCACGGTGACCACCGGCATCGTCAGCGCGCTGCACCGCCCCGTCAAGGCAGGCGAGTCCGCGGAGGCGGCGTTCATCGACGCCATCCAGACGGACGCCGCGATCAACCCCGGCAACTCCGGCGGCCCGCTCGTCAACTCGGCGGGCGAGGTGATCGGCATCAACTCGGCCATCGCGCAGGGACCGGGCACCACCACGGCCACCGGCAACATCGGCCTCGGCTTCGCCATCCCGTCCAACCAGGCGCGGCACACGGCCGAGCAGCTCATCGAGACGGGCACCGCGACGTTCCCGATCATCGGCGTGCTGCTGGACCCCAGCTACCAGGGCGAGGGCGTCCAGGTGTCGCAGGAGGCCCAGCAGGGCACGCCCGCGGTGACGCCGGACGGCCCCGCCGACCAGGCGGGCATCAAGCCCGGCGACGTGATCCTCGCGGTCGACGGCCGGCCCGTGTCGGTCGCCGACGAGCTCATCGTCGCGATCCGCGCCAAGGCGCCCGGCGACCCGGTGACGCTCCAGGTGCGCTCCGGGAACGACGAGCGCGAGGTCCGCGTGGTGCTCGAAGAGCGGTCGAGCGGCCAGTGAACGGGATTCATCGGGCGTTCTCCGGGCCGTCCCGCGACGCGAGTAGGCTCTGACCGTGTTCGGTATCAACGGCTGGGAGTTCGTGATCATCCTGGTGGTCGCGATGCTCGTGATCGGCCCGGAGCGTCTGCCCACCTACGCGGAGCAGCTCGGCGCCCTCGTGCGCCGAGGTCGCGACCTGCTCCAGAACGCCAAGGCCCGCGTCGACGACGAGCTCGGGCCGGAGTTCAGCGACGTCGACTGGTCCAAGCTCGACCCGCGCCAGTACGACCCGCGCAGGATCGTGCGGGACGCGCTGATGGACGACAGCCCGTCCGAGTACTCCCGGTCCGCCGCCGCGCGGGCCGCGGACGGGGTGGCGGCCCGCAACGGCATGTCAGCGACGTCGGCCGGACCGGCCGCGGAACCCGGGAAGGCGCCGTACGACGACGAAGCGACCTGAGGATTCGGTGAGGACGCACAGACCTGCCAGAATGTTGGGCATGTCGTCCCACACCCCGACCGCGCCGGACACCGCTGCCGTGGCCGATCTCCCCACCCGGAAGCGCATCTTCTCCGGGATGCAGCCGACCGACGGCTCGCTCCACCTGGGGAACTACATCGGTGCCCTGTCCCAGTGGATCGCGCTGCAGGACTCCTACGACGCGCTCTACTGCGTCGTCGACCTGCACGCACTGACGGTCAGCCCCGACCCGGCGTTGCTGCGCGAGCGCACCCGGCGCACCGCGGCGCAGTACCTGGCCGGCGGCATCGACCCGGAGCGGTCCATCCTCTTCGTGCAGTCGCACGTGGCGGCGCACGCCGAGCTGGCGTGGCTGCTGAGCTGCCAGACCGGGTTCGGCGAGGCCGGCCGGATGACGCAGTTCAAGGACAAGTCCGCGAAGCAGGGCAGCGAGGGCACCACGGTCGGGCTCTTCACCTACCCCGTGCTGATGGCGGCCGACATCCTCCTGTACGACGCCGGTCTGGTCCCCGTGGGCGAGGACCAGCGCCAGCACCTGGAGCTCACGCGCGACCTCGCGGAGCGGCTGAACACCCGCTTCGGCGCGGGTACCGCCGTCGTGCCGGACGCGCACATCGTCAAGGCCGTGGCGAAGATCCAGGACCTGCAGGACCCCAGCGCCAAGATGAGCAAGTCCAGCACGGGCGGCAAGGGCGTCGTCTGGCTGCTGGAGGACCCCAAGAAGGCGGTCAAGGCCATCAAGTCGGCCGTGACCGACGCCGACGAGTCCTACGGCGTGCGCTTCGACCCGGCCGAGAAGCCGGGCATCTCGAACCTGCTGACGATCTTCTCGGCCGTGACCGGCCGCGACATCGACGCGATCGCCAAGGAGTACGACGGCCGCGGCTACGGCTACCTCAAGGTGGACCTGGCCGACGCCGTCGTCGCGTTCCTCGAGCCGTTCCAGGCCCGGGCCGAGACGTACCTCGCGGACCCCGCGCAGCTCGACAAGGTGCTGGCCGACGGCGCCGACCGGGCCCGCGCGATCGCCCGCCCGGTGCTGGACCGGATGTACGAACGGTTCGGGCTGCTGCCCGCGCGAGGCGAACGGTGAACCTCCCCGAGCGCGGACCGGGCCAGGTCCGCATCGGGATCGCGATCGAGATCCCGGAGCCCTACGCCGCGCAGCTCAGCGCGGCGCGGGTGGCTGCCGACGACCCGCTCGCGAACTTCATCCCCCCGCACATCACGCTGCTGGGACCCACCCTGCTCGACGCCGGGCGGCTCGCCGAGGCGCGGGAGCACCTGGCCGCCGTGGCTGCCGCCGCGGCGCCGTTCACCGTGCGGCTGCGCGGCACGGCCACCTTCCGGCCCATCTCGCCGGTGGTGTTCGTGTCGCTGGCGCAGGGCATCTCCGAGTGCGAGCGGCTCGAGGCGAGCGTGCGCACGGGGATCCTGGACGGCGAGCTGCGGTTCAACTACCACCCGCACGTCACCATCGCGCACGAGGTGCCGGACGCCGACCTCGACAAGGCGTTCGAGGCGATGGCGGACTACTCCGCGGACTTCGACGTCGACCGGTTCTACCAGTACGAGCACGGTGACGACGGAATCTGGCGACCACAGGCGGCGTTCCCCCTCGGCGTCTAGTCTCGTCGCGATGAGGCGGCTGATCGAGTGGGGGCAGGCGCTCTGGGCGCGCTGGGAGGCGACCCGTCCCGGCCGGGCGATGACCCGGTTCAACACGGCGAACGGCGCCGTGCTCAGCGGGGGCATGGCCTACGCCGCCCTGTTCTCGCTGTTCGCGGCCCTCGCGATCGGCTACACCGTGTTCGTGCGCGTGCTCGGCGGCGACGCCGACCTGCGCAACGCGGTGCTGGACCAGATCGACACCTGGATCCCGGGGCTCGTGGACACCGGCAGCGGCGGGGTGCTGTCGCCGAACGACCTCGTGATCTCCACCGGCCTGAGCTGGACCTCGGCCGTGGCGGCGCTGGTGCTGCTGTGGTCCGCCACGAACTTCATGGGTGCCCTGCGCACGTCGGTGCGGGCGATGTTCGGGGAGATCGACGGCCACGGCAACCCGGTGACCGACCGCCTGCGGCAGCTCTTCGGGTTCGTGCTGCTCGGCGTCGGCGTGCTCGTCACGGCGGCGGCCAGCGTGGCGGTCTCGGCGGCGGTGCCCTGGACGCTGGAGAGCCTCGGCCTGGACGGGGGCGCGGTGTCCTTCGCGGTACGTGTCGGCGGCGCCCTGGTCACCCTGGCGCTGGACGCGGTCGTCGTGGCCGCCGTGGTCCGGTACGTGGGCGGCGTGCGGACGGCCTGGCGGGACCTGCTGTACGGGTCGCTCGCGGTCGGCGTCGTCGCCGGCGCGCTGCGCTACCTCGGCACCGAGGTGATCTCGGGTGCCGCCGCTCGCAACGCCCTGCTGGCGTCGTTCGCGGTGGTGGTGACCATCCTGGTGCTGGTCAACCTGCTGGCCCGGGTCCTGCTCATGGCCTGCGCCTGGATGTCCGACCCGCCGGCCGCACACGACCCGCCCGCCGCGGACGACGAGAACGGGGCGGCATAGGACCTCGTCCCGTGCCGCCCCGTTCTCCCCGAAGGATCAGAACGCGCGAGTGATCATCGCGCGCTTGACCTCCTGGATCGCCTTCGTCACCTCGATGCCACGGGGGCACGCCTCGGTGCAGTTGAAGGTCGTGCGGCAGCGCCACACGCCCTCCTTGTCGTTGAGGATCTCCAGGCGCTGCGTGCCACCCTCGTCACGGCTGTCGAAGATGAAGCGGTGCGCGTTCACGATCGCGGCCGGGCCGAAGTACTGGCCGTCCGTCCAGAACACCGGGCAGGACGACGTGCACGCGGCGCACAGGATGCACTTGGTGGTGTCGTCGAACTTCGCGCGGTCCTCGGGGGACTGGTAGCGCTCCTTGGAGGGCTCGTTCCCGGAGGTGATGAGGAACGGCATGATCTCGCGGTAGGAGGCGAAGAACGGCTCCATGTCGACCACGAGGTCCTTGACCACGGGCAGGCCCTTGATGGGCTCGACCGTGATCGGCTTGTCCGGGTTGACGTCCTTCAGGAGCGTCTTGCAGGCCAGGCGGTTACGGCCGTTGATCCGCATCGCGTCCGAGCCGCAGACCCCGTGCGCACAGGAGCGGCGGAACGTGAGCGAGCCGTCCTCGTCCCACTTGATCTTGTGCAGGGCGTCGAGGATGCGGTCGGTCCCGTGCGCCTCGACGGTGAAGTCCTGCCAGGTGGCCTCTTCGGACACCTCGGGGTTGAACCGCCGGATGCGCAGCGTGACCGTGAACGAGGGGATCTCGCCCGCGGCGGGAGTCGGGGTGGCGGCTTCGAGTGTGGCAGTCATCAGTACTTACGCTCCATCGGCTCGTACCGGGTCTGGACGACGGGCTTGGAGCCCAGGACGACCTTGTAGCCGTCGAACTCCTCGACGTGGTCGAAGTAGCCCTCGACGTGACCCTCGGCCTGGTCGGACGCCGCGGTGGGGCGCCGGTAGGCCATGGTGTGCAGCATGTAGTTGGCGTCGTCGCGGTTCGGGAAGTCCTCCCGGTAGTGACCGCCGCGCGACTCCTTGCGGTTGATCGCCGCGACCACGGTGACCTCGGCGATGTCGAGCAGGAAGCCCAGCTCGATCGCCTCCAGCAGGTCGGTGTTGAAGAGCTTGCCCTTGTCCTGGACGGACGCGTTGCGGTAGCGCTTCTGCAGCTCGCGGATGTCGGCCAGGGCCGCGTTCAGCGAGTCGCCCGTGCGGAACACCTGGGCGTTGAGGTCCATGGTGTCCTGGAGTGCCTTGCGGATGTCCGCCACGCGCTCGCCGTCGGGCCGGTTGCGCATCTCGTCGAGCTGCTCGACCACGCGGACGGTCGGGTCCTCGGGCAGCTCGTGGAACGTCGCCGTCTTCGCGTACGCGGCGGCCGCACGGCCGGAGCGCTTGCCGAAGACGTTGATGTCGAGCAGTGAGTTGGTGCCGAGGCGGTTGGAGCCGTGCACGGACACGCAGGCGACCTCACCGGCGGCGTAGAGGCCCTTGACCACGTTGACGCCGTCGCGGAGCACCTCGCCCAGGATGTTCGTCGGCACGCCGCCCATGGCGTAGTGCGCCGTGGGGTACACCGGGACGGGCTCGGTGTAGGGCTCGATGCCGAGGTAGGTGCGCGCGAACTCGGTGATGTCCGGGAGCTTGGCGTCGATGTGCGCCGGCTCCAGGTGCGTCAGATCGAGCAGCACGTAGTCCTTGTTCGGGCCGGCGCCGCGGCCCTCGCGGACCTCGTTCGCCATGGACCGGGCCACGATGTCGCGCGGCGCCAGGTCCTTGATGGTGGGGGCGTAGCGCTCCATGAAGCGCTCACCCTCGGAGTTGCGCAGGATGCCGCCCTCACCACGGGCCGCCTCCGACAGGAGGATGCCCAGGCCCGCCAGGCCTGTCGGGTGGAACTGGAAGAACTCCATGTCCTCCAGCGGCAGGCCGCGGCGGTACGCCAGCGCCATGCCGTCACCGGTCAGGGTGTGCGCGTTCGAGGTGGTCTTGAAGATCTTCCCGGCGCCGCCCGTGGCGAAGATGATCGCCTTGGCCTGGAACACGTGGATCTCGCCGGTGGCCAGGTCGTAGGCGACCACGCCGGTGGCGTTGACCTCCTCGCCGTCCGCGATCTCCTCGGTGGTGAGGTCGTGGTCGGTGATGAGGTCCAGCACGTAGAACTCGTTGAAGAACTCGACGTCCTGCTTGACGCAGTTCTGGTAGAGCGTCTGGAGGATCATGTGGCCGGTGCGGTCGGCGGCGTAGCACGCGCGGCGCACGGCGGACTGGCCGTGGTCACGGGTGTGCCCGCCGAACCGGCGCTGGTCGATCTTGCCCTCGGGGGTGCGGTTGAACGGGAGGCCCATCCGCTCCAGGTCGAGGACCGACTCGATGGCTTCCTTCGCGAGGATCTCGGCCGCGTCCTGGTCGACGAGGTAGTCGCCGCCCTTGACGGTGTCGAACGTGTGCCATTCCCAGTTGTCGTCCTCGACGTTGGCGAGGGCCGCGGCCATGCCGCCCTGGGCGGCACCCGTGTGGGAGCGGGTGGGGTACAGCTTGGAGATCACCGCGGTGCGGGCCTCCTTCGACGACTCGAGGGCGGCGCGCATTCCTGCGCCGCCGGCGCCGACGATCACGACGTCGTACTGATGGGTCTGCATCGGGCTCGATGCCTCCTGCTATGAGGTTCGGAGTGTGGGGCTGGGGGTGTGCCGGTGGTGCGGGAGCGCTATGCCGTGCAGAAGGAGGCGAGCAGCTCTGCGGGGGCGTCCGGCGGGCACGGGTCGAACGTGAAGATCACGAGGGTGCCGAGCACGACCACGACGGTGAAGGCCAGGAGCAGCAGGCCCTTGAGGATGCCGCGCGTCAGGTCCCGCGTCGCGTAGTCGTTGATGATGGTGCGCACGCCGTTGGTGCCGTGGATCATCGCGAGCCACAGCATGAGGAGGTCCCAGACCTGCCACAGCGGGCTCGCCCACTTGCCGGCCACGAAGCCGAAGTCGATGGCGTGCACGCCGTCGCCGACCATCAGGTTCACGAACAGGTGGCCGAAGATGAGGACGATCAGCACCACGCCGGACGCGCGCATGAAGACCCAGGAGTACAGCTCGTAGTTACCGCGCGTCGTCTTGCGGCGCACGTACGGGGAGCGGGGGGAGTCGATCTTGGCCACCGCAGCGGTTCCGTGTGCCATCAGTGACCCCCGGTGAAGACGTTGATGAGGTGGCGCGGCAGGAAGCCCGCCATCGTCACGACGAAGAGGCCGACGACGACCCACAGCATGACCTTCTGGTACTTGGGGCCCTTGGCCCAGAAGTCCACCAGGATGATGCGGATGCCGTTGAAGGCGTGGAAGACGATCGCGGCCACGAGCCCGGCCTCGCCGAGCCCCATGATCGGGGTCTGGTACGTGCCGATCGCGGCGTTGTACGCCTCGGGGGACACGCGCACCAGGGCTGTGTCGAGCACGTGCACGAGCAAGAAGAAGAAGATCAGCACGCCGGTCACGCGGTGCGCGACCCACGACCACATGCCTTCACGGCCGCGGTACAACGTGCCTGCTGGTGCGGTGGGCACTTCGGGAGCCTCCTATGGCTGTCCGGCTGGGGGGTGGCTGGTCCCCACTGTAATGACAAAGGTTCGCCTCGATCGCCGCCCGGCAGCCCTCGCGGGCATCAAGACACGGCATTTGTGACTGATCCCACAGGGGAGATGTCGTGGCTTCGGGCACCCGTCAGGTTGCTCGTGCGTTGCTGCCCGGACCCGACCCTGGAACCAGCCAGGGTTCGCCCGGAATTCGGCGAGTTTTGGCTGCGGGAACGTGGTCCGGCTGACATCCTGCGGGGCATGACTTCGGCCGCCGCCCTATCGTCCCCGATCGACGACTTCTTCGCAGTGGTACCAGCCGGCGGGTCCGGCACGAGGCTCTGGCCGCTGTCCCGCGGCGGGGAGCCCAAGTTCCTGCACGACCTCGTGGGATCGGGCGAGTCCCTGCTCCAGTCCACGGAGCGCCGGCTGCGCCCGCTGGCGGGACCCGACGGCATCGTCCTGGTCACGGGTGAGCAGCACGTCGCCGCCTGCCGTGCGCAGCTCCCGGGCCTGTCGGACGACGCCGTGCTCGCCGAGCCGTCGCCGCGCGAGTCCATGGCGGCGATCGGGCTGGCCGCGGCCGTCCTGGAGAAGCGGCACGGCGACGTCGTCATCGGCTCGTTCGCCGCCGACCACGTGATCCACGGGACGCGCGCGTTCCAGCTGGCGGTCCGCGAGGCCGTGGCCGCCGCGCGCGCGGGCTACGTCACCACCGTGGGGATCGCCGCGTCGCGGCCGTCGACCGCGTTCGGGTACGTGCGCTCGGGCGAGCCGCTCGGCGTCGAGGGCGCGCCGCACACGCTGCACGTGCGCGGTTTCACCGAGAAGCCCGACGCCGCCACCGCGCGCACCTACCTCGCCTCGGGCGAGTACCGCTGGAACGCGGGCATGTTCGTCTCGCGCACGTCCGTGCTGCTGGGGCACCTCGCCGAGCAGCGGCCCGCGCTGCACGACGGCCTGCGGACCGTCGCCGACACGTGGGACACCCCGCGCCGCGCCGCGGTGCTCGCGGAGGTGTGGCCGGGCCTGGAGAAGATCGCGATCGACCACGCGGTGGCCGAGCCGGTCGCGGAGGCGGGCGGCGTCGCCGTCGTGCCGGGGACGTTCGGGTGGGACGACGTCGGGGACTACAACTCGCTGGCCGTGCTCCTGCCGTCCGACGACGACCGCGGTGCCAAGGTGCTCGGCGACCCCGGCGACGTGCTGCGCATCGAGAGCGCCGGCTCCGTGGTGGTCCCGGCGTCCGGCCGGCTGGTCACGGTGCTGGGGCTGGACGACGTCGTCGTGGTGGACACGCCCGACGCGCTCCTGGTGACCACGCGCGCACGTGCGCAGCAGGTCAAGGACGTGGTCGCCGCGGTCCGCGAACGGGGCAGGGAGGATCTGCTCTGAATCAAGGATCTTTCCCTGATGTCTCACAGATGTCCGCATGGTGGGACGCATCGCCCGCTGCCGTGTCTCGCGGGGCGGACGGCGCTACCGTGAGTGCGTGAACCCGACCCACGAACCCGTCAGTATCGCCGATTTCGATCAGATCGTTTCGCACGATCAGATGCCGGTCGGGGACGTGCCCGGGGGGAACGTGACGGACGTCGTCGCAGGCCTGGCGGCCAGGGTCGGCGAGCTGGCCGACGGGTTCGACGCGGAGCTGGTCGCGTTCCGCCGCGACGTGCACCGCCACCCCGAGCTGTCGCGCCAGGAGATCCGCACCTCCGCGCTGCTGGTCGAGCGCCTGCGGGCCGCCGGGCTGGATCCGCGCCCGCTGCCGACGGGCTCCGGCCTGGTCTGCGACATCGGCCCCGACCACGGGCCCGACGGCGAGGGCCGGGTGGGCCTGCGCGCCGACCTCGACGCGCTGCCGCTGCACGAGACGAGCGGCGTGGAGTTCGCCTCGACCCGGCCGGGCGTGGCCCACGCCTGCGGGCACGACGTGCACACCACCGTGGTGCTCGGCGCGGGCCTCGTGCTCGCCCGCCTCCAGGAGGAGGGGCGGCTGCGGCGCGGCGTCCGGCTCTTCTTCCAGCCCGCCGAGGAGGTCTTCCCGGGCGGCGCGGAGGACATCATCAACAAGACCTCCGAGCTGGACGGCGTGGACCGGATGGCCGCGCTGCACTGCGACCCGAAGTTCGACGTCGGCCACGTGGGTACCCGCATCGGCCCCATCACGTCGGCAAGCGACTCCGTCATGGTGACCATCTCGTCGCCCGGCGGCCACACCTCGCGCCCGCACCTCACCGGCGACGTCGTGTTCGCGCTCGGCCAGGTCATCACGCAGACGCCCGCCGTGCTCGGCCGGCGGCTGGACCCCCGCTCGGGCGTCAACCTCACGTGGGGCGCCGTCCAGGCGGGCTCGACGCCCAACGCGATCCCGTCGACCGGCATCCTGAAGGGCACGCTGCGCTGCCTCGACGTCCGCGCCTGGGAGAAGGCGGGCGAGCTGGTCCGCGAGGCCGTGGAGCAGGTCGTGGCCCCGTACCAGGTGGACATCTCCGTGACGGTGACGCACGGCGTGCCGCCCGTCGAGAACGAGACGGAGGCCACCGGCGACCTCGAGGCGGCGATCCGGGACGCCGTCGGGCCCGACGCCGTGCAGCTCACCGAGCAGTCGATGGGCGGCGAGGACTTCGCCTGGTACCTGCGCAAGGTCCCGGGCACCATGGCGCGGCTCGGTGTGCGCACACCGGGCGGGCGCACCTACGACCTGCACCAGGGCGACCTGGTCGTGGACGAGCGCGCGATCGGCGTGGGCGTAAGGACACTCGCCCAGTTCGCTGCCTCCTGAGCGAGAAGTGTTGCTGTCGATGACGCTTCGGTAACGACTTACTCCGGTTACCGTCTCGAAACGCGAAATGCCAGATGCGCTGGCTACCCTCGGTGCGGTATAGGGCTCCAGATCCGTCTGGAACGTCGCCCTCAGGATCATCGAAGGAGCACCAGTGAAGAAGGCTGTCTGGCTCACCGCCCTTGCGGGAGCAACGGCGCTCGCGCTCTCGGCGTGCGGCGCCGCCCCGGAGGAGTCCACTGGTGGCGAGACCGCCGCCGCCAGTGACTTCAAGCCCTGCATCGTCTCGGACGCCGGCGGGTTCGACGACAAGAGCTTCAACCAGCTCAGCTTCGAAGGCGTGACCGCTGCCGCCGACGAGCTCGGCACGAAGGCCGTCTCGGTCCAGTCCGCGTCCGAGAGCGACTACAAGGGCAACGTCGAGTCCCTCGTGGCGGAGGACTGCGACACGATCGTCACCGTCGGCTTCGCGCTGTCGGCCACCACGATCGAGTCCGCGACCGAGAACCCGGACATCGACTACATCATCATCGACGACGCGGCCGACGCGGACTTCGACGGCAAGGCCGACGCCGACAACATCAAGCCGCTGCTGTACGACACGGCGCAGGGCGCGTTCCTCGCGGGCTACCTCGCCGCGGGCTACTCGGAGGCCGGCAAGGTCGGCACCTTCGGTGGCATGGACTACCCGACCGTCACCATCTTCATGGACGGCTTCAAGCAGGGCATCGACTACTACAACGAGACCAAGGGCGAGAACGTCGAGCTCGTCGGCTGGGACGGCAAGAAGGGCTCGTTCACGGGCGGCTTCGCGGCCGACCCGGCGGCCAAGCAGACCGCGCAGAACGTCCTGGACCAGGGCGTCGACGTGATCCTGCCCGTCGGCGGCCCGATCTACCAGTCGGCCATGGACGCGATCGCGGACTCGGGCGAGGACGTCGCGCTCGTGGGCGTGGACGCCGACTTCTACGAGTCGGACCCGGCCACGCAGGACATCGTGCTGACCTCGATCCTCAAGGGGATGGACGTCTCCACGCAGGAGGCCGTCGTCGCCTCGGGCAACGACGAGTTCGACCCGACCCCGTACGTGGGTACCCTCGAGAACGGCGGTGTGGACATCGCCCCGCTGCACAACTTCGAGGACAAGGTGGACCCGGCCCTGTGGGAAGAGGTCCAGGCCCTCAAGGAGTCGATCATCGCCGGCGACGTCAAGGTGGAGTCCTACCTCGCCAAGTGACCCGCGGGTCACGGCTGACGGCCGACCGGTCGCAGGCTGACCGGTCGACGGTCGAGACTTGACGCAAGATGGTCCCGGGGGGCACGGCACGCGCCGTGCGCCCCGGGACCTGTCATGAGCAGGACCCCTGTCGGGAAGGATTCCTATGCGGCTCGAGCTGCGCGGCATCACCAAGCGCTTCGGCGCGCTCGTCGCGAACGACCACATCGACCTGGTGGTGCAGCCAGGTGAGATCCACTCGCTCCTGGGCGAGAACGGGGCGGGCAAGTCCACCCTGATGAACGTGCTGTACGGCCTGTACGAGGCCGACGAGGGCGAGATCCTCCTGGACGACGTCGTCCAGGACTTCGCCGGCCCGGGCGACGCCATGGGTGCGGGCATCGGCATGGTGCACCAGCACTTCATGCTCGTGCCCGTCTTCACCGTGGCGGAGAATGTCATGCTCGGTCACGAGCAGACCCGCGGCGGCGGGCGCCTCGACCTGGAGGCGGCCCGCGCCCAGGTGCGGGAGATCTCCGCCCGCTTCGGCTTCCACGTGGACCCCGACGCCGTGGTCGAGGACCTGCCCGTGGGCGTGCAGCAGCGGGTCGAGATCATCAAGGCGCTCTCCCGGAACGCCGACGTGCTGGTCTTCGACGAGCCGACGGCGGTGCTCACGCCGCAGGAGACCGACGAGCTGATGGCGATCATGCGCCAGCTGCGCGACGAGGGCTCCGCGATCGTGTTCATCACCCACAAGCTGCGCGAGGTGCGCGCCGTGGCCGACCGCATCACGGTGATCCGGCACGGCAAGGTCGTGGGCGAGGCCAGCCCGACGGCGTCCGACGCCGAGCTCGCCTCCCTGATGGTCGGTCGCTCCGTGGAGCTCACGGTGCAGAAGGAGACGCCCACCCTGCGGGACAACGCGCTCAAGGTCACCGACCTGGTGGTCACCAGCGAGTCCGGTGTCGTGGTGGTCGACGGCGTCAGCTTCGAGGTGCGCGGCGGCGAGGTGCTCGTGATCGCCGGCGTGCAGGGCAACGGCCAGACCGAGCTCACCGAGGCCCTGATCGGGCTGCAGGGCGACGTGTCCGGCTCCATCGCGCTCGACGGCAAGGAGCTGGTGGGCCGCTCGGTGCGCCGCATCCTCGACCAGGGCGTGGGCTTCGTGCCCGAGGACCGCACGCTCGACGGGCTGATCGGCGAGTTCACCATCGCCGAGAACCTCATGCTCGACCGCACCGACGGGCCGCCCTTCGTGAAGGCGGGCGCCCTGCAGCTGTCCCACCGCGACCGGTTCGCCGACGAGAAGGTCGCCGAGTTCGACGTCCGCACGCAGAGCATCACCACACCGGTGGGGCGCCTGTCGGGCGGCAACCAGCAGAAGGTGGTGCTCGCCCGCGAGCTGTCCCGCGACCTGCGCCTGTTCGTCGCGGCCCAGCCGACGCGCGGCGTGGACGTGGGCTCCATCGAGTTCATCCACAAGCGGATCGTCGCCACGCGCGACGCCGGGGTGCCGGTGGTCGTGGTCTCGACCGAGCTGGACGAGGCGGTGGCCCTGGCCGACCGCATCATGGTGATGTACCGCGGCAAGGTCGTGGGCATCGTGCCCGCGGACACCCCGCGTGACGTGCTGGGCCTGATGATGGCGGGGATCTCGCCTGAGGATGCGAACGGAGGCGAGGCGGCATGAACGCGCCCGAACCGAGCCCGGGGAACAACCCCGAGCAGGAGCCGGGCCTCGACCCCGGCACCGCCGAGGAGCTGGAGCAGGAGCGCGCCCGCGAGCTGGGCGCACCCGCCGGCGAGGAGGTGCAGGACACCGCCAGCCGCATGGCCAGGGCCCTGCAGCAGACGATGACCAGCTCCTGGACCGTGGCCGTCGGCGCCGTGCTGCTCGCCGTCGTCGCGGGCTCGATCATGATCGCCTTCACCGACGAGGAGGTGAAGGCGGCCGCGGTGTACTTCTTCGCGCGGCCCGTCGACACCTTCGTCGCGATCGGGCAGGCGGTCGGCGGCGCCTACGCCGCGCTGTTCCGCGGCTCCGTGGTGAACCTCCAGGCGCCGGACTTCGTCACCGCGATCCGGCCGCTGACCGAGACGTTCAGCTACGCGACCCCGCTCATCGCGGCGGGCCTCGGCGTGGCGCTCGCGTTCCGGGCCGGCCTGTTCAACATCGGTGGCCAGGGGCAGATGCTCGTGGCGGCCGCGGCGGCCGGCTGGGTCGGCTTCGGCGTCAGCGGGGTGCCGTTCCCGCTGCACCTGCTGCTGGCTCTCGTGGCCGGCATCGCGGCCGGCGCCGTGTGGGCCGGCATCGCGGGCGTGCTCAAGGCCCGCACCGGGGCGCACGAGGTGATCGTCACGATCATGCTCAACTACGTCGCGTTCTACCTGATCTCCTACTTCCTGGCGACGCCGGGCCTGCTGCAGGCGCCCGGCTCGTCCAACCCCAAGACGCCGCCGACCCCCGAGTCGGCGCAGCTGCCCACCCTGCTGGGTGACCGGTTCAACGTGACCTGGGGCTTCGTGCTGGCCCTGCTGGCCGTCGTCGGCGTGTGGTGGCTGCTCAACCGCTCGTCCACCGGCTTCGCGTTCCGCGCCGTGGGCGAGAACCCGCGTGCGGCGCGCGTGGCCGGCATCGACACCGGGCGGGCCACCATCAACGTGATGCTGGTGGCCGGTGGCCTGGTCGGCCTGGCCGGTGCCTCGCAGGTGCTGGGCGGCGTGACCACGGGCTTCAGCTCCGACATCGACGCCGGCATCGGGTTCGACGCCATCACCGTCGCGCTGCTCGGCGGGTCCAACCCGTGGGGCGTGCTCGCGGCGGGCATCCTGTTCGGCGCGTTCAAGGCGGGCGGCACCACCATGCAGGCCGCCGAGGGCGTCCCGAGCGACATCGTGCTCGTGGTCCAGTCGCTCATCGTGCTGTTCATCGCCGCGCCGCCGCTGGTGCGGGCCATCTTCCGGCTGCCCGACCCGAACCGGCGTCGGACACCGAAGAAGGCCAAGGCGGCCCGGAACCGGAAGGAGGCGGCCGCGTGAGCGCCGACCACCAGACCACCCAGCTCGACGCGCCGCTGTCGGAGACGACGCGCACCGTCACGCTCGTGTCGTGGAAGACGGCGGGCGTGCTGCTCACCGTGACCGTGCTGTACGCGCTGCTGCTGCTCGCCGTGCCGCACTCGGGCGACACCCGTTTCCTGCTGTCCCAGCGCGGCGACTTCTTCCAGATCCCGGTGATCGTGGTGCCCGCGACGGTGTTCGCGTGGGTGTGCGGCGCGGTGATGCTCGCGGTGACCGCCGTCGCCTTCGCGCTCACGGCGCGCGGCCGCCGGACGTCGGTCTGGCTCGTCGTGCTCTACTCCCTGGCCGGTCTGCTCGGCTTCCTGGCCTGGGCCGGCGCGGGCAGCCCCCGCGACCTGTCGATCGTGGGCCTGCTCGGCGGCGCCGTGCTGTGGTCCGTGCCGTTCGTCTACGGCGCGCTGGGCGGCGTGATCGGCGAGCGCGCGGGCGTGGTCAACATCGCGATCGAGGCGCAGCTGCTCGGCGCGGCGTTCACGGCGGCGATCGTCTCCTCGATCACCAACAGCGCCGTGGCCGGTCTGGTCGCGGCCCTGTTCGCGGGCGCGCTCGTGGCCCTGGTCCTCGGGGTGTTCGCCATCACGTACCACGTGAACCAGGTGATCGTCGGTGTGGTGCTCAACGTGCTGGTGGTCGGCCTGACCAGCTTCCTGTACTCGCAGGTGCTGGTGCCGAGCGCGGAGACGCTGAACTCGACCACGCGGTTCGAGTCCATCCCGATCCCGGTGCTGTCGGACATCCCGGTGATCGGCCCGGTCCTGTTCGACCAGCCGCTGCTCATCTACCTGATGTTCATCGCCGTGCCGACCGTCTGGTACACGCTGAACCGCACCCGCTGGGGCCTGCGCCTGCGGGCCGTGGGCGAGCACCCGAAGGCCGCTGACACCGTGGGCATCGACGTGGTGCGCACCCGGTACAACGCCGTGCTCGTGGCCGGTGCCGTGGCGGGCCTGGGCGGTGCGTTCTACACGACCGTCCAGCTCAGCCAGTTCGGCGAGAACATGACCGGCGGCGCGGGCTACATCGCCCTGGCCGCCGTCATCTTCGGCAAGTGGGACCCGGTGCGCGCGGCCTTTGCGGGCCTGCTGTTCGGCTTCGCGTCGAACCTGCAGAACGTGCTGTCCGTGGTGGGCTCGCCCGTGCCGAGCCAGTTCATGCTCATGATCCCGTACGTCGTCACCCTGCTCGCCGTCGCGGGCCTCGTCGGGCGCTCGCGCCCGCCGGCCGCGTCGGGCGAGCCGTACGTCAAGGGGTGAGGATGGTGGACGTGAGCTCAGTGGAACAGGTGCGCCCGGACGACGTCGTGGACTGGGACGGCCTGCGGGCCGCGGCCCGCGACGCCGTCGGCAAGGCCTATGCGCCCTACTCGGAATTCAAGGTCGGCGCGGCGGCCTTCGCCGCCGACGGTCGCCTCCTGACGGGCGCGAACGTCGAGAACGCGGCGTACGGGGTCACCCTGTGCGCCGAGTGCTCGCTGGTCAGCGCGCTGATCATGTCGGGCGGCGGGCGGCTGGCCGCGTTCACCTGCGTGAACGCGCTCGGCGAGACGATCATGCCGTGCGGCCGGTGCCGGCAGCTCCTGTGGGAGCACGGCGGCGCCGAGCTGCTCGTGGACACCCCGCTGGGCATCGTGCCGATGACGGAAGTACTGCCCCAGGCCTTCGGGCCGGGCGACCTGGACCACGTGCGAGAGGCAACACGATGACCGAGCCGTTCGACGCCGTCGACCTGATCCGGGTCAAGCGCGACAACACGGAGTCGCTGACCGACGCCCAGATCGACTGGCTGGTCGACGCCTACACGCGCGGCGCCGTGGCCGACGAGCAGATGTCCGCGATGACCATGGCGATCCTGCTCAACGGGATGACCCGGCAGGAGATCTCCCGGTGGACCGCCGCGATGATCCGGTCCGGCGAGCGCATGTCGTTCTCCGCGCTCTCGCGGCCGACGGCGGACAAGCACTCCACCGGCGGCGTCGGCGACAAGATCACGCTGCCCCTGGCGCCCCTGGTCGCGGTGTTCGACGTCGCCGTGCCGCAGCTCTCGGGCCGCGGCCTGGGCCACACGGGCGGCACCCTGGACAAGCTGGAGGCCATTCCGGGCTGGCGGGCCTCGCTGACCAACGACGAGATGATGGCGCAGCTCGACTCCGTGGGCGCCGTCATCTGCGCCGCAGGCGCGGGCCTCGCCCCGGCCGACAAGAAGCTGTACGCGCTGCGGGACGTCACCGCGACCGTCGAGGCTATCCCGCTCATCGCGAGCTCGATCATGTCCAAGAAGATCGCCGAGGGCACCGGCGCGCTGGTGCTCGACGTCAAGGTGGGCTCCGGGGCCTTCATGAAGACCCTGGACAGCGCGCGCGAGCTCGCCCGCACCATGGTGGACCTCGGGACCGACGCCGGCGTGCGCACCGTCGCCCTCGTCACGGACATGTCCGTGCCGCTCGGGCTGACCGCAGGCAACGCCCTGGAGGTGCGCGAGTCGCTGGAGGTGCTGTCGGGCGGCGGCCCCTCCGACGTCGTCGACCTGACCGTGGCGCTCGCCGTGGAGATGCTCGCCGCGGCGGACCGGCCCCGGTCGGAGGACGACGTGCGGGCCGCGCTGGCCGACGGCCGCGCCATGGACAGGTGGCGGGCCATGATCGCCGCGCAGGGCGGCGACGTGGACGCGCCGCTGCCCGTCGCGAAGGAGACCGAGACGGTGGTGGCGCCCGAGTCCGGCGTGCTCACCTCGCTGGACGCGTACGCGGTGGGCGTGGCGGTCCGGCGCCTGGGCGCGGGCCGGGCCCGCAAGGAGGACGAGGTCCAGGCGGCGGCCGGCATCGAGATCCACGTGAAGCCGGGCGAGGAGGTGACCGCCGGGCAGCCCCTGCTGACCCTGCACACCGACACGCCCGAGCGGTTCGCCCGGGCCCGCGAGGCGCTCGACGGCGGATGGTCCGTGGACCCGGCCGCCAACGGCGTGCTGGGCGGGGCCCTCGGGGGTGCCGCCGGCGCGCTGGCGAGCATGGACATGGGGGCCGGCGCGCTGGTCGGCGCGG
This sequence comes from Promicromonospora sp. NPDC060204, assembly GCF_042728455.1. NCBI lineage: Bacteria > Bacillati > Actinomycetota > Actinomycetes > Micrococcales > Promicromonosporaceae > Promicromonospora > Promicromonospora sp. NPDC060204. The sequence goes on along the minus strand of NZ_JBHWZO010000050.1, from coordinate 3,305 downwards.
CCCTGGCGTCGCAGGGATCGGTGGTGCTCGACCGCATCGTCTGAGGTGGGAGGTAGTTTTCACCCACCGGAAGCGGGCCGGTAGCGATCTTCAGCGTGGCGGTCCGGCGAGTCGCCGGACGTCGGCTTAGCCTGACGAACGTGCAGTCGACAATGCGCCTTTCGTCCCTGCTCGGTGCGATGCGTGCATTCGCCGGGCCCGTCCCCGCGCCGCCGCCGCGCGGCCGCTTCGAGCGCCCTGCTGTCCCGGACGACGTCGAGCGGCGGCTGGAGTCGGTGACGTCCCGCGCCCGGCGGTCCGTCCTGGACCCGCTCGGGCGCGAGCGCGGCACCGGGACCGTCGGCTTCCCCCGGCGGCTGAACCTCCCGTCGCTCGACGGCGAGACCGCCGCCGCCGTGCAGGTCGACGAGACCACGTGCGGGTCGGCCGTGCTCGCGATGCTCGGGCTGGCCGGCGACCCGCGGGCGGCCCTCCGGATCGCCGGTGACGACCCCGCGGCGCGGTTCGTGCGGCTGCAGCACGCCGTCCAGGCGGCCACGAACCGGCACGGGCTGGTCGTGGCGGGCTGGCCGCGCACCTACGGCACGCCGCCGTGGGGCGCCGCGCGGTTCGCCAGCTACGGCGGCGTGCGCTACACCCACCGGGTCGCGGGCTCCCGGGGGCTGCTGGAGGCGGCGGTCGAGGCCGCCCGCGCCGGCATCCCGGTGCCCCTGTACACGGGCGGCGACGTGACGAGCGGGTGGGACGCCGCCGTCCCGCGCCACGTGGTGCTGCTCACCCTGGCCGACGGCGAGGGGACCGAGGGCAACGCGGTGATCTACGAGCCGTCCGGGGCGGGCCTGCACACCGTCCCGGTGGCCGTGCTGCTCGACCCGCCGCCCGCCCCGTCGCGGGAGGCCGAGACGCAGCAGACCACGGGGGACCGCACGGCCGCGCGCGTGCGCAAGGCGCTGACCGCGGCGCTCGGCGGCTGGCCCCACGTGGCCTGGGTGGTGCTGCCGGAGCGCGCGGGGCGGTGGCAGGGCGGCGGGGCCGGGGAGACGATGGAAGACCACTGACGGGCGGCCCCTTCCGGGCTTCCCGTCGCAGAGGAGGCCCTGATGAGCACGCTGCCCGGTCCCGACTCCTGGCGTGACGCCGGTCTGGACCCGCCCCCGGACGCCGACGTCGACACCACGCACGAGCCCGACGAGTACGTCCCGGACGCGCCCCGCCCGGACAGCGACGGCGACGCCGCCGAGGCCGACGTCGTCCAGCAGGCGCTGGACGCCCTCGCGGACGAGGACGACGAGAGCCCCGGCGCCGGCTGACGCCGGTGTCGGTGCCGGACGGTAGGTTGTCAGCATGACCACGCAAGACCACGGGGCGCGCCCCGGCGAGGCGCTGATCCGCGCCCTGCCCAAGGTAGTGCTCCACGACCACCTCGACGGGGGCCTGCGGCCACAGACCGTCCTCGAGCTCGCGGACGCCGCCGGGCACGAGCTGCCCGCGACCGACGCCGACTCCCTCGCCGCCTGGTTCCGCGACGCGGCCGACTCCGGCACGCTGGTGCGGTACATCGAGACCTTCGAGCACACCATCGCCGTCATGCAGACGGCCGACAACCTGGCGCGGGTCGCCCGCGAGGCGGTGCTCGACCTCGCCGCCGACGGCGTCGTGTACGCCGAGCAGCGCTGGGCGCCCGAGCAGCACCTGCGGGGCGGGCTGTCGCTCGGCGAGGCCGTCGAGGCGGTGCAGGCCGGGATCGACGACGGCATCGCGGCCGCCGCGGCCGGCGGCCACATCATCCGGGTCGGCCAGCTCGTCGGCGCGATGCGCCAGGCCGACCGCTGGCAGGAGGTCGCCGACCTCGCCGTCGCCTACCGCGACCGCGGCGTGGTCGGGTTCGACATCGCGGGGCCCGAGGACGGGTTCCTGCCGTCGCGCCACCTCGGGATCTGGCGCTTCCTCGCCGAGCACGACGTGCCCGTGACCATCCACGCCGGCGAGGCCGCCGGCCTCGACTCCATCGGGCAGGCCGTGCACCTCGGGCAGGCGGACCGCCTGGGCCACGGCGCGCGGCTCATCGACGACATCGCCTTCGTGACCGACGAGCACGACCCGTCCGACGGCGCGCTCTCGGCCGACGGCCGCGGCGGCTCGGCCGACCTCGGCCGTCTCGCGCACTGGGTGCGCGACCACCAGATCCCGCTCGAGCTGTGCCCCGTGTCGAACCTGCAGACGGGCGTCGCCGACTCGATCGCGACGCACCCGATCACCCGCCTGAAGGAGCTGGACTTCGCGGTCACGCTCAACACCGACAACCGCCTCATGTCCCGCACGTCGATGACGCACGAGATGAAGCTGCTCGTCGACGAGGCCGGCTGGACGATCGACGACCTCGTCGACGTCACCGTCACCGCCGCCTGGGGTGCCTTCATGCACCACGACGAGCGCCGCGACCTGGTCGACCAGGTCATCATGCCCGGATTCCAGAAAGTCGAAGGTGCCCTCGTATGACCGCACAGACCCACGCGCCGCAGCCCGCCCGGGCGCCGCGCGACAAGGCGGCCCTCGCCGCGTTCGTGGACCACACGCTGCTCAAGCCGGAGACCATGGCCGCCGACGTCGCCGCGCTCGTCGAGGAGGGCGCCGACCTCGGCGTCTACTCGGTGTGCGTCTCGCCGTCGTTCGTGTCGCTCGCCGTCGAGGTCGCCGCCGGGCGGCTCGCCGTCGCGACGGTGTGCGGGTTCCCGTCCGGCAAGCACATGACCGACGTGAAGGCGTTCGAGGCGGCCCGCGCCGTGGCGGACGACGCCGACGAGGTCGACATGGTGATCGACGTCGGCACCGCGCGCGCCGGCCGGTTCGACGTCGTAGAGGCCGACATCGCCGCGGTCCGCGCTGCCGTGCAGCCCGGCCGCATCCTCAAGGTGATCATCGAGTCCGCCGCCCTCACCGACGAGCAGATCGTCGGCGCGTGCAAGGCGGCCGAGGCCGCCGGCGCCGACTTCGTCAAGACCTCCACGGGCTTCCACCCGGCCGGCGGCGCCTCGGTGCACGCCGTCTCGCTCATGGCGCGGACCGTGGGCGCGGCGGGCGGCGGCCGGCTCGGGGTCAAGGCCTCGGGCGGCATCCGGGACCTCGACACGGCGCTCGCGATGATCGAGGCGGGCGCCACCCGCCTGGGCCTGTCGGGCACGGCCTCGGTCCTTGCGGGCTTCGACCAGGACGGGGCTGCTCCCGCGCCGGCCGCCGCCCCGACCGACTACTGATCGTTGAGTGCTGGGTATTTGCGCTTCTGGACCCTCCAGGAGCGCAAATAC
>NZ_JBHWZO010000049.1:0-29442 GCF_042728455.1 Promicromonospora sp. NPDC060204 | reverse complement strand
ACGTGAACGTCTCCCCGGGCCTTCTGCGCAGGGTTAGAGGATTCTCATCCGGATCGGGGCGCTTCTGCCCCGCCCGGCTGCGAGGATGACGTGATGACCACGCACCTCGATCTGCTGACCGGCGAGTCCGCCGCGGGGCTCCTCGACGCCGCAGTGGCGACGGCGGGCGGGGAGCTGGTCGACTGGCGGGTGCGGCAGGTGGACCACCGACCCGGCTCGACGACGACGGTGGCGTACCGCGCGACGGTGCGCTGGAACGGCGTCGAGCGCTCCGAGACGCTCGGCGCGAGCGTGGGCCGGGCCCGCGACGGGCGCAAGCCGGGCGTGGTCACGCTGTCCGACGGCGACGCGACCGTCGCGGTGTGGCGGTTCCCCGGCGACCCGGCCCTGCCGGCCCTGCCGCGCGCGTTCGACCCCGCCGCCGTCGAGGAGCTCCTGGCGGGGCTCGGCGTGGGCCCGCGGGAACGCGCGCACCCCGAGCTCAAGGTGCGCGCCTACCGGCCCACCCGGCGGGCCGTGCTGGAGGCCACGGCGGCGGCGTCGCACGTGTTCCTCAAGGTGCTGCGGCCGCGCAAGGTCGCGGACCTGCACCAGCGGCACGCGCTGCTGTCGCGGGCGGGGCTGCCGGTCCCGCGTCCGCTCGGCTGGTCCGACGACGGCCTGCTGGTGCTGTCCCCGCTGCACGGCACCGAGATGCGCACCGCGATCCGCGACGGGGGCCGCATCCCCTCGCCGTCCGCGATCCTGGACCTGCTCGACCGGCTGCCCGCCGAGGTGCGCGACCTGCCGCGACGCCCGGCCTGGAGCGAGTCGGCGCAGCACTACGCGGGCGTGATCGGCGCGGCGCTGCCCGCCGAGGCCGGCCGGGCGAGCGACCTGGCCGGCGCGGTCGCCGAACGCCTCGCGGAGCGCGGCGCCGGGACCGACCCGACGCACGGCGACCTGTACGAGGCGCAGATCATGCTCACCGAAGGCCGGGTCACCGGCCTGCTCGACGTCGACTCCGCGGGGCCCGGCCACCGCGCCGACGACCTGGCCTGCCTGGTGGCGCACATCGACGTGCTGTCGCTCGTGGGCGGTTCGGATCCTACGCACGTGGCCCGCGCGGCCCGGATGCGCCGGCTCGCCGCGGACTACACGGCCGGGTTCGTGACGGCACCCGGCACCCGGGGCGCGGACCGCAGCGACCTCGCCGCCCGGGTCGCGGGCGTGCTGCTCTCCCTGGCCACCGGCCCGCACCGGGTCCAGGAGCGGTACTGGCAGGCGGCGACGTCGCGCCGACTGGACGTCGTCGCGGCCTGGCTCGACGGTTCGCGCCTCGCGACCGCCGGCGTGGGCGGCGCATGAGCCTGCGCAGGCCGTCCGTCCGGGCCAAGGTCGTGGCCGTGGTCGTGGCGGTGACCGCGATCGGGCTCCTCGGGGCCGGCCTGCTCACCCACGCGATCCAGTCCCAGCAGATCATGGACGACATCTCCGAGGACTTCGACCAGGAGATCGGCGAGCTGCAGCGCCTCGCGGCCGACGGCGTGGACCCGGAGACGGGCGAGGACTTCCACGGCGCGGGGCGGCTGATGAGCGTGGCCATGGAACGCAACGTCCCGGGCTCCAACGAGATGTTCGTGAGCTATCTGGACGGCGCGCACCAGCAGTCCAACCCGCCCGCCGCGAGCCGGGTGGTCGTGGAGAGCGAGCTGGTCCAGGAGGTCGTGGACGAGCTGACGCCGCAGACGTCCACGACCGTCCAGCGCGAGATCGAGACCGAGATCGGCCGGGTGTGGTTCGTCGTCGTGCCGGTGACCGTGCCGGACCGGCAGGAGGTGGGCGCCTACGTCATGGCGTCCGCGCTGGACCAGTCGCTCGAGGCCGAGACCGCCGTGATGCGCACCTACGCGATCGTCTGCAGCGTGGCCCTGGTGCTCCTGGGCGTGTTCGCCTGGCTCGTGGTCAGCCGCCTGCTGCGCCCGCTGCGCCAGCTCAGCGCGACCGCGACCCGGGTGACCGAGACCGACCTGTCCCAGCGCGTGCCCGTCGCGACCGACGACGACCTCGGCGAGCTGGCCGGCGCCTTCAACACCATGCTCGACCGCCTCTCCACGGCCATCGAGACGCAGCGCCAGTTCCTGGACGACGCCGGGCACGAGCTCCGGACGCCGCTCACGGTGCTGCGCGGCCACCTGGAGGTGCTCGACCCGGACGACCCGGCCGACGTGCGCGAGACCCGGGACCTGCTGCTGGACGAGACCTCCCGGATGGGGCAGATCGTCGAGGAGCTGGTGCTGCTCGCCAAGGCGGAGCGGTCCGACTTCGTGGCCCCTGCCCCGGTGGACCTGGGCCGGTTCACGGACGACGTGCACGACAAGGCGCGGGCACTGGGCGACCGCCGCTGGGTGGTGGACGCGCGGGCCGACGCCGAGGTCTCCGCCGACGCGCACCGGCTCACCCAGGCCGTGCTCCAGCTCGCGGACAACGCGGTCAAGTTCACCGGCGCCGACGACGAGGTGGGGATCGGCACGCAGGTGTTCGACGGCGCGTCCGGCCGCGTCGTCCGGCTCTGGGTGCGGGACACCGGGCCGGGCGTGCCGCCCGAGGAGGCGGACCGCATCTTCGACCGGTTCGCGCGCGGGAGCACGGCGGGCGGCGTCCCGGGCTCCGGCCTGGGCCTCGCGATCGTGCGCGCCATCGCGCAGGGGCACGGCGGAGACGTGGTGGTGGAACGGTCCGACGGGGGCGGCGCGCGGTTCGTGATGACCTGGCCCGTGGCCGGACCCGGGCAGGGCGAGCGACCGGCGGCACGAGGCGCGGCGGCTGAGGAGGAGGCGGCGTGAACCAGATCCTGATCGCGGAGGACGAGGAGCGCATCGCGCAGTTCGTGCGCAAGGGCCTCAAGGCGCACGGCTTCCAGCCCACCGTGGTGTCCGACGGCGCCTCGGCGCTCGGCCACGCGATGTCGGGCGGCTACGACCTGATGGTGCTGGACATCGGGCTGCCCGTGCTGGACGGGTTCACGGTGCTGCAGCGGCTGCGCGACGTCGGTTCCACGCTGCCCGTCGTGATCCTCACCGCGCGCGACTCGCTGTCGGACCGGGTGGCGGGCCTGGAGGGCGGGGCGGACGACTACATGTCCAAGCCGTTCGGGTTCGACGAGCTGCTCGCGCGGATCCGGCTGCGGCTGCGCAAGGCGGCGTCGGAGGCCGCGCCGTCGGACCGGCTGGAGCACGGCGGCGTCGGGCTGGACCTGCGCACCCGCACCGCGACCGTGGCGGGCCGGGAGGTGGAGCTGTCCGCGCGGGAGTTCGCGCTCGCGGAGGTGTTCCTGCAGCACCCGGGGCAGGTCATGTCGCGCGAGCAGCTCCTGTCGCGCGTGTGGGGGTACGACTTCGACCCCGGGTCCAACGTGGTGGACGTGTACGTGCGGTACCTGCGCAGAAAGCTGGGCGCGGACCGGATCGAGACCGTGCGGGGCGCGGGCTACCGGTTCCGGGGATGAGGCCCCGCCGGGCCGGCGCGGCCGCCTGCTGGGCCGCCCGGACCACATGAGAGCTGTCTCATCCGGCTCTCCTCGTCGCCTCATCCGGGCGCGGCAGACTCGTCGTCAGCAGGCACCCGACCGGGGTGCCGGGAGACCCGGGAGGTCGGTCGCATGAACCCCTCGACCATGAAGAAGCGCTGGGCCGTCGTCGGGACGGCCGCCGTGATCGGCATCGTGGGCGCGAGCACGGCCGCCGCGCTCAACGACCCCGCCCCGCGGGCCGAGTCGACCGCCGCCGTCGCGCTGTCCGGGGCGACCGCCCCCGCCGGCGGGACGACCGCCGCGCCCACCGACGACTCGCCGGAGTCGGCGGACTCGCCCAACGAGTCGGCGCGGGACACCCCGGGGTCCGCGCAGTCGGCGGACTCGCCGGGCGACGCGAACTACGACCCGTCACCGGAGTCGGCGGACTCGCCGAACGAGTCGGCCCACGACACGGCGGGATCGGCGCAGTCGGCGGACTCGCCGGACGACGCGAACTACCAGTCCCCGGCCGACGACACCCCGAACGACAACACGCCGGACGACGCGGACGACTGATCCGTCCCCGCCCCGTGTCGGAACCTCAGGCCACCCCGGTGCCCTGAGGTTCCGACATGTCGGCAGATGTACGGAAGTAGTAACCCGGCCCGCCTACACTGCGCGCGTGACCCGTACCCCCCGTCGACCGCGGATCGCGATCTGCGGCATGGCCATCGAGTCCAGCACGTTCTCCCCGCACCGCTCGGGCTGGGAGGCGTTCACCCTGCTGCGCGGCAACGAGCTGGTCCGGCGCTACCCGTTCCTGCGGGACGGCACGGCCCTGCGCCGGGAGGCCGAGTGGGTGGGCATCCTGCGGGCCGGGGCGCTGCCGGGCGGCGCGGTCCCGGCGGACGTCTACGAGACGGTCCGCACCGAGATCGGCCTCGCGCTGGAGGCGCAGGGCCCGTTCGACGGGGTGCTGCTGGAGATCCACGGCGCCATGGCGGTGCTCGGCCACACCGACGCGGAGGCGGACCTCGCGCGGGCGGTGCGCGCCGCCGTCGGGCCGGACTGCCTGGTCTCCGCGTCCATGGACCTGCACGGCAACGTGTCCCGCGACCTGGCCGCGACCGTCGACCTCATCGCCTGCCACCGCACGGCCCCGCACGAGGACGAGGACGAGGCGCGCGAGCGCGCGGCCACGGACCTGCTGCGGCGCGTGGACGGCGCCGGGCGGCCGCGCAAGGCCTGGGTGCAGGTGCCGGTGCTGCTGCCGGGGGAGCGGACGAGCACCCGGCAGGAGCCCGCGAAGGGCCTCTACGAGGACGTCGCGCGGGTCGGGGCGCTGGACGGCGTGCTGGACGCCTCGGTCTGGGTCGGCTACGCGTGGGCCGACGAGCCGCGCTGCCGGGCCGCTGTTGTGGTCACGGGCGACGACGACGCCGTCATCGCCCGGGAGGCCGAACGCCTGGCCCGCCGGTACTGGGACGCCCGCGCGGAGTTCGGTCTCGTCGCCCCCGCCGGGTCGTACGAGGAGTGCCTGCGCGCGGTGCTGGCGAGCGACGCGCGGCCGTTCGTCCTGTCGGACACCGGCGACAACCCCCTGGCCGGCGGCGCGGGCGACGTGACCTGGACCCTCGCCCGGCTCCTGGCGGAGCCCGCCTTCGCGACCCCGCCCGCCGACGGCGGCCGCACCGCGATCTACGCCGCCCTGCCCGACGCCGGGGCCGCCCGCACGGTGGCCGCCGCCGGGGTGGGCGCCACCGTCGAGGTGGGCGCCACCGTCGAGGTGGAGGCCGGGGCCCGGGTCGACGACGGCCCCCACGGACCGGTGGTCCTGCGGGGCGTCGTCGAGCACGTGCGCGCGGACGACCCCCTCGCCGGCATCGTGTGCGTCGTGGCGGTGGGCGGCCTGCGGGTGGTCCTGACCGAGCGCCGCCGGGCGTACCACCTGGAGTCGGACTTCACCGCGATCGGCCTGGACCCGCGGGGCACCGACGTCGTGGTGGTGAAGGTCGGCAACCTCGAGACCGAGCTCTACGAGATGGCCGAGGACTGGATGCTCCTGCTCACGCCGGGCGGCGTGGACCAGGACCCGCAGCGGCTGCGTCGCACCGGCCTGGGCGGGCCGGTGTGGCCCTTCGACGACGACGCCGCCTTCGGCGACGGCCCGGACCTCACCGCCGAGCTGCTCTGACCCGGCGCCGCCGTCCGGCGTCAGGTCAGAGCGAGCCCTGGAAGTTGGCGCAGCCGCCCGCCGGCACGAACCCGAGCGCGATGTTGATCGCGAGCATGTGCGGGTTCTCCTCGTTGTTCCAGGTGTAGATCCGCTGCGCCTGCGGGCGCAGGCGTGCGTGCTCGCGCAGGTTCACGGCCTTCACGAGCATCCCGAGCCGGTGCCCGCGGTGCGTCCTGAGCACCACGGTCGCCTGCTGGTTGGTGTGCTCGGGCTGGAGGTCGTTCCACTGGAGCATGGTCATCGCGACCAGCTCGCCCGTGGCCACGTGCTCGGCCGCCGTCACCACGTACTGGTCGCCCTTGGCGGTCATCGCCGCCTCCTCGGTGCGGATCCGCTCCACGTCCCAGACGTCGGACTCGACCTCCAGGCCGCCGCGCGGCTCGTCGTCCGACAGCGCCTGCTCCAGGGCCGCGTACTGCTCGATCCACTCCTCGGGCATGGGTGCCGTCCAGGTGTGGACGCGGTACGCGTCGCCCGCGACGGCGCGGGACTCGGCCTCGAACCGGGACACCGCCTCCGGCAGCACCGGCAGGTCGATCCGGGAGCGGCGCTCGACGAGCTGGAGCGTCAGGCCCAGCTTCTGCGCGAGCAGGACGCCCGGCAGGTCCGCGGCGACCTCGCCGCTGCCCGACGCCGGAGCCAGCGTCTCGCCCGCCGGCTTCTGCGGGCCGAAGTCGACGTACGTCATGAACGACGTCCGGCCCTCCGCCCGCGCCGTGTCGCGCGACCACTGCGCGAGGGCCGTGGCGATGCCCCGCCCCCGGTGCTCCGGATGCACCACGATGCCGCCGATCGCCAGCTCGGGGTTGGCGCGGACCTGCAGGAACACCGTCGCCTCACCCACCACCTGCGGCCCGGCGGGCGTGTCCACCACCGCGATCCGGCGCAGCTTGCGCACGTAGCTCTGGTTGTTCATGCCGACCAGGACGCCGATCGGCGTCGGGGCGGCGTCCGCGTTGCCGATGTCGACGACCGCGGCCGCGGCGTGCATCTCCGCGATGCCGCGGTACGCCCAGGCGTCGGGCTCGTCGAGCGAGGTCGCGTGCGGAGGGTCCATGAGCCGCCACGCCGACGTCGCCGGGGCGGGTGCTGCAGAGGAAGTGGTCATGAACCCAGGGTGCTCCGGGCGGAACCGGGGCGCACGGCTTTATTCGGCACCCCTGGACCCGGCACGCGTGGCCGCTAGCGTGACCGCATGACGAAGAAGTCGCGTTCCGGGGCGCTCACCGTCGAGCAGAAGGCCCGGCTCCTGTCCGGGGCCTCGTTCTGGTCCACGGCGGAGGCGCCCGGCGTCCCGCCCGTCTACCTCGCCGACGGGCCGCACGGCGTGCGCCGGCTCGCCCCCGACGTCGGCGACATCGAGGGTGCGGTCCCGGCCACGTGCTTCCCGCCCGCGGTGGCGCTGGGCAGCACCTTCGACGTCGGCCTCGTGACCCGGGTCGGTGCGGCCGTGGCCGCCGAGGCGCGGGCACGCGACGTCGACGTGGTGCTCGGCCCCGGCATCAACATCAAGCGCAGCCCGCTGTGCGGGCGCAACTTCGAGTACGTGTCGGAGGACCCGCTGCTCGCCGGCGAGATCGGCGCGGCCCTGGTCACCGGGATCCAGGGTGGCGGCGTGGCCGCGTGCGTCAAGCACTTCGCCGCGAACAACCAGGAGACCGAGCGCATGCGCGTCTCCGCCGACGTCGACGAGCGCACCCTGCGCGAGATCTACCTGCGCGCCTTCCAGCGCGTGGTGACCAGGGCGCGGCCCGCCACGCTCATGTCGTCCTACAACCGCGTCAACGGCACGCACACCGGCGAGGACCGCCGGCTCACCACCGACGTGCTGCGCGGCGAGTGGGGCTTCGAGGGCCTGGTCATGTCCGACTGGGGCGCCGTCCACGACCGCCTCGCCGGCATCCGCGCGGGCCTCGACCTGGAGATGCCCGGCGCCGGCGAGGCCCGGGTCGCGGAGATCGTCGCCGCCGTCCGGTCCGGCGCGCTCGACCTTGCCGACGTCGACCGCTCGGCCGCCCGGGTGGTCGCGCTGGCGCTCGCGGCTCGGGCCGCGCGGGAGTCGGCCGCGCGGGCGCCGGCCGCGGACGGCGCGGACGGGGCGGACGCCGTGCCCGCGCCCGGGGCGCTTCTCGCGGAGCGGGGCGACGACCCCGCGGCCTGGCACGACGACGCGCACCACGCGCTGGCCCGCGAGGCGGCGAGCCGGGCGATCGTGCTGCTCAAGAACGACGGCGGCCTGCTGCCCCTGGCCCCGCGCACGCGCCTGGCCGTGATCGGCGAGCTCGCGCGGACACCACGGTTCCAGGGCGCGGGCTCCTCCCAGATCGTGGCGACCCGGGTTGACGACGCCCTCGTGGCGATCCGCGACTCGGCGACCGACGTCGTGTTCGCGCCGGGGTACGGGCTGGGGGCGGGCTCGGGCGGCGGGGCGCTCGCGGACGGGGCGCTGGGCGACCGGGCGCGCACGGACGAGGCGCTCGCCGACGAGGCCGTCGCCGCGGCCCGGGACGCCGGGGTGGTGCTGTTCTTCGCGGGCCTGCCGCAGTCGGCCGAGGCCGAGGGTCGCGACCGCCAGCACATCGAGCTCCCGGCCGACCAGCTCGACGTGCTGGACCGGGTGCTGGCGGTCAACCCGCGCGTGGTCGTGGTGCTCTCCAACGGCTCGGTGGTGCGGCTGTCCGGCTTCGCGGACCGTGTGCCCGCGATCGTCGAGGGCTGGCTCCTGGGCCAGGCGGGCGGCGGGGCGACCGCCGACGTCCTGTTCGGCCGGGTCAACCCGTCCGGCCGCCTGGCCGAGACGGTCCCGCTGCGCCTCGAGGACACCCCCGCGTGGACCAGCTTTCCCGGGACCGGGCTGCACGTCACGTACGGCGAGGGCATCTTCGTGGGCTACCGCTGGTACGACGCGCGGGACCTGGCAGTGCAGTACCCGTTCGGCCACGGGCTGTCGTACACGACGTTCGCCTACGGGGACCTGACGGTCGCCGCCGGGCCGGTCGACGGCGTCGTCGGCCTCACCGCGAGGCTGACCGTCACCAACACCGGCGGCGTGGCCGGCCGCGAGGTGGTGCAGTGCTACGTGTCCGTGCCGGGCTCCGCGGTGCCGCGGGCCCCGCGCGCGCTGGCCGCGTTCGCCGTCGTGGACCTGGCGCCGGGGGAGTCCCGGGAGGTCGAGCTGGTCGTGGACCGGGCCGACCTCGCGTACTGGGACGTGCGCGCCGACCGGTGGCACGTGGAGGGCGGCGCCTACCGCGTCGAGGTGGGCGCGTCGAGCCGCGACCTGCGCGTCGCGGCCGAGACCGAGGTGCCCGGGGACGCCGTCGCGACGCCGCTGACGCCGGGGTCCTCGGTGGGCGAGGCCATGGCGCACCCCGTCGTCGGCCCGGTGGTCACCGCGCTGCTGCGGGCGGCTGGCCTGTCGGACGACGTCATGATCATGACGCAGGCGATGCCCCTGGAGCGGCTCCCGTACCAGCCGGGCTCGGGCGTCACGCCCAGACGGCTCCGCCGCCTGCTGAACCTGGCCAACAGCCGCCTCGCCGCCCGTCTCACCCGCCCCCGCCCCCGCCGTCGTTGAGTGCAGGGTATTTGTTGCCTCGAAACGGTTCGAGGCAACAAATACCCAGCACTCAACGGGGCGGGCGGGTGGGTGGGTCAGAGGCGTTTTTGGAGCGCGGCTTCTGCGCCTGAGGGGCGGAAGCCCAGGGCCACGTTGATGCCCAGCATGTGCGCGTTCTCCTCCGCGTTGAACGTGTGGACCCGCTCCGTGGCCGGGTGCCGCGCGGCGAGCTCGCGCAGGTTCACGGCCTTGACCAGCATCCCGAGCCGGTGCCCGCGGTGCTCCTTGAGCGCGATCGTCTCCTCCTGGAACACGTAGGCAGGCTTGCCGTCCTGCAGCAGGAATGACGTGCCGGCCGCGATCTCGCCGGTCGGGACGTGCACCACCAGGGTGGTCAGCAGGCGCTCGCCGCCGTCGGCCCGGGCCGCCAGGTAGGTGCGCACGCGCGCGGCGTCCCAGGTCTCCTCGCCGAAGTCGAGCTCGCCCTGCGGCACGTCCGTTGACATCCGCGTCATGAGCTGGGCGTATCCCTCGTGCCACTCCTCGGGGATGCCCTCCCAGGTGTGGGTCACGTAGTCGGCGCCGGCCTTCGCCCGGGCCTCCGCCTCGAACGCGGCCAGCGCGTCGGCGTCAACCGGCAGGTCGAGCCGCGACATCCGCTCCACCTGCTCCAGCGTGTACCCGCGGCCGAGCGCGAACCGCGCCCCGCCCGCGTCGGCGGGCAGCCGTCCGGCGCCGGTGGCCGGCACCAGCGCCTCCTCGTCCTGGGCGGCCTCGCGCGGCGAGAGGGACCAGCCGAAGAACGTGGTCCGTCCGGCGTCGGCCGCCGCCCGTTCGGCCTGCTCGGCCAGGGCGCTGCCGATGCCCCGGCGCCGGTGGTCGGGGTGGACGCCCACGTAGACGTCGGCGGTGTGCGTGTTGTCGTCCCGCGGCAGCCTGAGGAACCCGTAGCCGACGACGTCGTCGGTGGTCGGCGCCTCGCCGTCCGCCCGGTCCAGGACCGCGACGAACCGGCGCTTGTCCGCGTACTCCTGGTGCAGCATGTCGCTGACGAGCGTCTGCACGGTGCGAGCGAGGTCGTCGTACCCGAGGTTCGCGGTCTCGACGGCGCGGTCGACGGCGGCGATGCCGTGGTACGCCCAGGCGTCGGGGTGGTCGGTCGCGGGCACGGCCGCCACCTCGAGGATGCGCCACGTCGTCGGCTCGGGCGCGTAGCCGGTCGGGGAGGTCATACGACCAGGGTGCCCCGCACGCCGTCGGGCGGCGAGAGATTATCGACGGCGTGCGGGGCGCCGGGTCAGGCGGCGACGGAGATCGCCTGCCCGACGGCGGTCCGGTCGGTCAGGGCGTCGCGCATCGCCAGGGCGAGGTCCGGTCGGGCGATCGTCCAGGCCCACCGCACGTTGCCGTCCCGCCGGGACTTGTAGCGGCCGGTGCCCCGGCGGTCCTGGAGGCGCGGCGGCCGCATGATCGTCCAGTCGACGTGGCTGGCCCGGATCACCTGCTCCATGGCCTCCAGGTCGGCGTTCGCGACGGCCAGCGCCCGCCTGAGGATGGGCTTGGCGACGTAGCGGGAGAGCGGGTCGTCGCCGTCGACCAGCCAGCCGCTCGCGCTGATCGCGACCAGCCGGCGCACGCCCGCGCGGTCCATGGCGGCGATGACCGCCGTGATCCCGTCGCGCAGCACGTGCGGCGACTCGCCGGGCACCGGTCCCAGGCAGCTCGCGACGGCGTCGACCCCGTCGAACGCGGCGGCGAGGGCCGCGACGTCGGTGGCCTCGGCGACCCGGACCTCGCCGGGTGCGCCGGACGCTCCGGCCAGGCGGGCCGGGTCGCGCACGACGGCGACGACGTCGTGGCCGGCCGCCGTCAGGGTCCTCACGAGCTCGCGGCCGGTGCGGCCGCTCGCTCCGACAACAGCGATCTGCATGGCATCTCCTCGGGTCCAGGTGGTGGATATCAGGGTGTGAGTGAATACTTACTAACACCGTGCCACGGGGTCGGACCGCAGGTCAAGGGAGCAGGGAGAATGTCTGGCATGAGCACACGGGAGCGGATCCTCGACGCGGCGGCGCGCGTGATGCGCGAGCAGGGCGTGGCCCACGCGACGACCAAGGAGATCGCGCGGGCGGCCGGCTGCTCGGAGGCGCTGCTGTACCGCCACTTCGACGACAAGCAGGGCCTGTTCATGGCGGTGCTGCAGGAGCGCCTGCCGCGCTTCGCCCTGCCCGACGACGCCGTGGGCACCTCCACCGTGGAGGCCAACCTCGTGCGGTTCGTCTCGGGGCTGCTCGACTTCTACGTCGGGAGCTTTCCGATCTCGGCCTCGATCTTCTCCAGCAGCGTGCTCCTGGCCCGCCACCGCGAGTCCATCGCCGCGAAGGGGGCGGGCCCGCAGGTGCCCCAGCTGAGGTTGCAGGCCTATCTGGAGGCGGAGCGCGACGCCGGCCGGGTGCGCGCGGACGCCGACGTCGAGGCCGTCGCGCGCCTGCTCGTGGGCGCGGCGCTGTACCAGGCGTTCCTGGCGACGTTCTGGGGCGAGGACGGCGACGGCAGCACCGGCGACGCCGAAGGCGGCGTCGGCCGGCCCGGCCTGGCCCAGCACCTAGTGGCGCCGGTCCTGCCGGCGCTGCTGGTGGGCTAGGCCGGCGGGGGAGCCGTGCTCGACCGCTGCACCAGCCGCGTGGGCAGGCGGGTGTGGTGGCCGGCCGACGGGCCGGACTCCAGCATCGAGATGACCATGCGGAGTGCCTCGGCGCCCATCTCGTGCAGGGACTGCGCCACAGTCGTCAGGGGCGGGGTGGACCCGGCGGCCTCGGGGACGTCGTCGAACCCGATGACGGACAGGTCCTCCGGGACGCGCAGGCCCAGCTCCTGGGCCACCTGGATGACGTGGATCGCGGACAGGTCGTTCGCGGCGAAGACCGCGGTGGGCCGGTCGGGGCGTTCGAGCAGGTCGTGCGTGGGCCGGTCGGACCGGTCCGGGCGGTAGCCGCCCTCCAGCACCAGGCTCGGGTCCGGGGTGAGCCCCGCCGCCTCCATCGCCTCGAAGAAGCCCAGCTCGCGCAGGCGGGCCGACTCCAGGTCGGCGCGTCCGCCCAGGTAGCCGATGCGTGTGTGGCCGAGGCCGATCAGGTGCTCGGTGGCGGTGCGGGCGCCGCCCAGGTTGTCGGAGTCGACGGTGGCCGGTCCCGTGGGGCCGGTGTGCGGGTCGATCGCGACGATGGGCACGCCGTCGTGCTGCGGGAGGGCGAGCGTGGGCGTCACGATGACCACGCCGTCGATCAGGGTGCCCGCGAGACGGGACAGGGAGCGGCGCTCCCAGCCCACATGGTCGGAGCGGCCGGCGTCGCCGCAGTAGGCGAGGAGCTCGTAGCCCGTGCCCGCGATCGCCGCGGAGATGCCCTTGAGGAGCTCGGTGGAGAACGGCTCGAACTCGGCCACGAGCACGCCGATCACGTTGGTCTGCCGACGGCGCAGGCTGCGTGCGACCAGGGACGACTCGTACCCGAGGTCGGCCACGACGGCGAGCACGCGCTCGGCGGTGGCGGCTGCCACGCCGTACCGGCCGTTGACGACCTTTGACACGGTGGCGACCGAGACCCCGGCGACGCGGGCGACGTCGGTGATGGTGGCGCGGCCGGTCGCGCGCTCCTCGGTGGCGGACGGTCCGAAGGTCTCGGAGTCGTCCGTCACGCCGTCACCCGGTCCGGCGGTGGACCCGGGTGAGCTTGTCCCACTGTGCACGGAAGAGACAGTACATCCGGGCGCGGGGGTGTGTCCGACGGGCCGATCTGTTTCGAAATCGATATCGAAACCGTTTGACGAAAGCATGGCGCTCCTGACACTCTCCTGCTTGACGGACTCCTTGGTCCGTCCAAGAGGCAGGCTCCTGCCAACCGTCGATGACGACTTACAAGGGGTTCCACAATGATGAGGAAAACGCGGGCCTCGGGCATCGTTGCCCTGGGTGCCACCGTTGCCCTGCTGGCCACGGCTTGTTCCGGCGGCGGGGGCAGTGAGGGAGGTTCGGACGGCGAGGTCTCGATGACCTTCTGGCACAACTCCACCACCGGGCCGGGCAAGGCGTTCTGGGAAGACACCGTCGCCGCCTTCGAGGAGGCCAACCCGGGTGTGACGATCGACGTCCAGTCCATCCAGAACGAGGACATGGACGGCAAGCTGCAGACCGCCCTCAACTCGGGCGACGCACCCGACATCTTCATGGCGCGCGGCGGCGGCAAGCTGGCCGACGTCGTCGAGGCCGGCCAGATCATGGACCTCACCGACTCGATCGACGAGGCGACGAAGACCAACGTCGGCGCCGGCTTCGACGCCTTCACCGTGGACGGCAAGATCTACGGCATGCCGACCGCCATCCTGCCGGGTGGCCTGTTCTACAGCCAGGACCTGTTCGACGAGGCCGGCATCACCGAGACGCCGACCACCATCGACGAGCTGAACGACGCGGTGTCCGCCCTGAAGGACAAGGACATCTCCCCGATCGCCCTGGGCGGCAAGGACGCATGGCCCGCCGCCCACTGGTTCTACTTCTTCGCGCTCCGCGAGTGCTCGCAGGAGACGCTCGAGACCGCGGCCCAGTCCCGCAGCTTCGACGACGACTGCTGGATCGCCGCCGGCGAGGACCTGCAGGCACTCTCCGAGACCGAGCCGTTCCAGGACGGCTACCTCACGGCGACCGCCCAGCAGGGCGCCGGTTCCTCGGCGGGTCTCATCGCGAACCACAAGGCCGCCATGGAGCTCATGGGCGCCTGGGACCCGGGCGTCATCGCGGGGCTGACCCCGGACCAGAAGCCGCTGAAGGACCTCGGCTGGTTCCCGTTCCCGGCCACCGAGAGCGGTGACGGCGACCCGGCCGCGTTCATGGGCGGCGTCGACGGCTACTCCTGCTTCGTCGAGGCTCCGCCGGAGTGCGCCGACTTCCTGAACTTCTTCATGCAGAAGGAGTACCAGGAGAACTACGCCGAGGCCTTCGTGACGCTGCCGGCCAGCAAGGAGGCGCAGGACGTCGTGACCGACCCCGCGCTGCAGTCCGTGCTGGCGGCCTACAACGAGGCGCCGTACGTCTCCGTCTGGCTGGACACGCTCTACGGCCAGAACGTGGGCAACGCGCTCAACGCCGGCGTCGTGGAGATGCTGGCCGGTGACGGCACCCCGCAGAGCATCGTCGACGCCGTGAACGCCGCGGCCGCGATGGAGTAACGAGCCAGATGACTCACTCCCTGGGCGAGAACTCAGCAACCAGGACGGCCTCGCCTGAGGGTCCCACGGCGGGCGGGGACGGCGTGCAGACGTCGTCCCCGGCCCCTGGGCCGCGGCGGGGCAGGCGGACCGACTGGCGCAAGACGCTCGAGATCACCGTGCTGTCCGGCCCGGCCATCGTCGTGTTCCTCGCGTTCGTCATCTTCCCCGTCTTCCTGGCGGCCTACTACGGCTTCTTCAAGTGGAAGGGCTACGGCCCGCCGACCGAGTTCGTCGGGCTCGACAACTACCTGACGATCTTCCGGGACTCGGCGTTCCACGACGCGCTCCTGCACAACGGTTACATCGTCGTGCTGTCGCTGATCCTGCAGGGGCCGGCGGCCGTCGCGCTGGCGCTCCTGCTGAACCAGCAGATCCGCGGGCGTTCGATCATCCGGGTCCTGATCTTCGTGCCGTACGTGATCTCCGAGGTCATCGTGGGCACCGGCTGGAGCCTGCTGCTGCAGAGCTCCGGTGCGGTGAACGACCTGTTGGAGAAGATCGGCCTCGGGGCCCTCGCGGTCGACTGGTTGTCCGATCCCAAGATCGCCCTCTGGTCCCTGATGATCATCATCAGCTGGAAGTACATCGGCTTCGCCGTGATCCTGTTCCTCGCGGGTCTCCAGAGCATCCCCGAGGAGCTCTCCGAGGCGGCGGCGATCGACGGCGCCTCGTACTGGCAGATCCAGCGGACCATCACGCTGCCGCTGCTCGGGCCGACGCTCCGTATCTGGGCGTTCCTGTCGATCATCGGCTCGCTCCAGCTCTTCGACCTCGTCTACATCATCTGGGGCCAGTACATCTCCGCCACCGCCGGTACGTCGACGATGGCGACCTACATGGTCCTGAACGGGCGCCTGGCCGGGAACTTCGGCTACGGCAACGCCGTCGCCGTCGTGCTGTTCCTGATCTCGCTGGTCATCGCGCTGGTCTACCAGCGGTACGTGCTGCGCCGGGACACCGAGGGTGCGCTCACGGAAGGAAAGAAGTGATGGCGACGCTGCTCCAAGCCCCCACCACCACGACCGGGCAGACGCTCCGTCGGCAGCCGAAGGTCGCCTGGGGTAGCCCGATGACCTACGCCGTCGCGTTCCTGTTCGTCGGCGTCTGCATCGCCCCCGTGCTCTACATCATCCTGGGCGGGTTCCGGACGAACGCGCAGATCACCACGGACCCGTCGGGCCTGCCCTCGCCGTGGGTGGTCGAGAACTACGTCAGCGTGCTCGTGAGCGAGGTGTTCTGGCGCCAGGTCGCCAACTCGGCGGTGGCCGGCATTCTCACCACCGTCGGCGTCGTGGCGCTCGGGCTCATGGTCAGCTTCGTGCTGGCGCGGTACGACTTCAAGCTCAACGCGGCCATGTACTCGCTGTTCGCCGCCGGTCTCATGTTCCCGATGACGGTCGCGATCACGCCGCTCTACATCCTGATCCGCGACCTCGGCCTCATGAACACCATGGGCGGCATCGTCCTGCCGCAGATCGCGTTCGCACTCCCGACCACGATCATCATCCTGGTGCCGTTCCTGCGCGCCATCCCGAAGGAGATCGAGGAAGCGGCCTCGATCGACGGTGCGAGCCGCATCGGGTTCTTCTTCCGGATGGTCGTGCCGCTGTCGCTGCCCGGCGTCGTCACGGTCGGCATCCTGGCGTTCGTCGCGTCCTGGAACTCGTACATGCTGCCGCTGTTCATCCTGAACGACGAGCTGTCGTACACCCTGCCGCTCGGCGTCCAGGCGTTCGCCTCCCAGTACTCGGTCGACACCGCACGGGTGCTCGCCTTCACGTCGCTGTCCATGATCCCCGCGCTGATCTTCTTCTCGCTCTTCGAGCGGCGCATCGTCGGCGGCCTCACGGGCGCGGTCAAGGGCTGACCCGCGCCGTCCGGCACCTGCACCACCACCACGCAGGCCATCACACGTAGGACCGAGAAAGGAACACGTTCCATGACGGAGCTGTCGTCGGCGCTGAGGGCGATGCCCGAGGTATCGGAGCGCGTGCGTGACCTGCACGCACGGATGACCCTCGAGGAGAAGCTGGCCCAGCTTGTCGGGTACTGGCTGGACCAGGGCGGCAACGTCGTGGCCCCGATGCAGGGCGAGATGGCGGGCGGCCAGGGCACCGTCGCGCTCCCGGACATCACGCGGCACGGCCTGGGGCACTACACCCGCGTGTACGGCACGCGGCCGGTGGACCCGGCCGAGCGCGCCGCGTGGCTCTGGGACGAGCAGCGCAGGATCAAGCGCGAGACGCGCCTGGGTATCCCCGCGCTGGTCCACGAGGAGTGCCTCACGGGCCTGGCCGCCTGGAAGGCGGCGACCTTCCCGACGCCGCTCGCGTGGGGTGCGTCGTTCGACCCGGAGCTGGTCGAGGAGATGGGCCGGCTCATCGGCGAGTCCATGCGCGAGCTGGGCATCCACCAGGGCCTCGCGCCGGTGCTCGACGTCATCCGGGACCCCCGCTGGGGCCGGGTGGACGAGTGCATCGGCGAGGACCCGTACCTCGTCGGCACGGTCGGCACCTCGTACGTCCGCGGCATGCAGGGCGCGGGCGTGCACGCCACGCTCAAGCACTTCGTCGCGTACTCCTCCTCCAAGGCGGGGCGCAACCACGCCCCGGTGAGCGCGGGCCCGCGCGAGATCGCCGACGTCTTCCTGCCGCCCTTCGAGATGGCCGTGGTCGACGGCGGGGTGCGGTCCGTCATGGCCTCGTACAACGACGTCGACGGCGTGCCGATGCACTCGTCGCACGAGTACCTCACGGAGCTGCTCCGTGAGCAGTGGGGGTTCGACGGCGTCGTGGTCGCCGACTACTTCGGTGTCGCGTTCCTGAGCGTGATGCACGCGATCGCCGCCGACCGGGGCGCCGCCGCCGCGGCCGCCCTCCAGGCCGGCGTCGACGTCGAGCTGCCCTCCGGTGACGCCTACCTCGAACCGCTGGCCGCGCTCGTCAAGGACGGCGACGTCCCGGTCGAGGTGGTGGACCGGGCCGTGCTGCGCGCCCTCAAGCAGAAGGAGGAGCTCGGGCTCCTCGAGCCGGACGTGTACGAGGACGAGCCGCCGGCCGTCGTCGACCTCGACTCGCCCGCGCACCGCGACGTCGCCCGGCGCCTCGCCGAGGAGTCGGTGGTGCTGCTGGCGAACGACGGCGTGCTGCCGCTCGGGTCCTGGCACGACAAGCCGGCCCGCGTGGCCGTGATCGGGCCCAACGCCGACCGGCCCGAGGCCTTGATGGGCTGCTACTCGTTCGCCAACCACGTGCTGGCGCACCACCCCGGTGTGCCCAACGGCTTCGAGATCCCGTCCCTGGCCGAGGCCCTGGCGACGGAGCTCGGCGGCCTGGGCGCGCCCGAGCTCACCCTCGCGCGGGGCTGCGCCGTCGAGGGCGACGACACCTCCGGGTTCGCCGAGGCCGTCGCCGCCGCCGAGGCGGCGGACGTGGCGGTCGTCGTGGTGGGTGACCAGGCCGGGCTGTTCGGCCGCGGCACCGTGGGCGAGGGCAACGACAGCGAGTCGCTCGACCTGCCCGGCGTGCAGCGCGAGCTGGTCGAGGCGGTGCTCGCCACCGGCAAGCCCGTCGTGATGGTGCTGCTCACCGGCCGCCCCTACGCGATCGGCTGGGCGCTCGACGGCGACGGGTCCGGCGGGCGCACGCCCGGCGCCGTCCTCCAGGCGTTCTTCCCGGGCGAGGAGGGCGGCACGGCGCTCGCGGGCGTGCTCTCGGGCCGCGTGAACCCGTCCGGGCGCCTGCCCGTGTCGCTGCCGCGGTCGGCCGGTGCGCAGCCCTACTCGTACCTGCACCCGATCCTGGGCGGGGCGTCCGAGGTGACGTCGACCGACTCCACGCCGGTGCGCGCCTTCGGGTTCGGCCTGTCGTACACGACGTTCGAGCGCGAGCTCGTGTCCGTGGACCCGTCGGTCGAGGCGGGCGGCACGTTCCGCGCCGTCGTCGCGGTGACGAACGCGGGCGAGGTGGCCGGCTCCGACGTCGTGCAGCTCTACGGGCACGACGTGGTGAGCTCGGTCGCGCGGCCCACGACGCAGCTGCTCGGCTACCACCGGGTGGACCTGGCGCCGGGGGAGTCGACGACCATCGCGTTCGACGTGCCGACCACGCGGTTCGCGTTCAGCGACCGCAAGATGGTCCGGATCGTCGAGCCCGGGGACGTCGAGGTCTGGGTCGGCGCGCACGCGGCTGACAACGTTGTCAGGGTGGTGGCCGAGGGCATCGCCGACCTGAACGAGCCGAACGACTCCGCGCCCGTCCTGCCGCCGTCGGCCCGCCGCATCGTCGCCATCACGGGCGACGTGCACGAGGTCACGACGTCGGACAGCCGGTGGGTCGACACCACCGCGGCGCCGTGACGGCTGTCAGCAACCCCGTCCTGCCGGGCTGCTACCCCGACCCGACGATCTGTCGGGTCGGGGCGGAGTACTACCTCGTCACCTCGACGTTCGAGTACTTTCCCGGTCTGCCGGTGTTCCGCAGCCGCGACCTGGTGCACTGGGAGCAGATCGGGCACGCGCTCGACCGGGCGGGGCAGCTCGACATGCAGGGGATCGCGTCGTCGGGCGGGCTGTACGCGCCGACGCTGCGGCACCACGACGGGATGTTCTGGCTGGTCTGCACCCTCGTGGACCAGCGGGACAGCACGCGGGGCGGCAACTTCGTGCTGACCGCGACCGACCCGGCGGGGCCGTGGTCCGACCCCGTCTGGCTGGACGAGGACGGTATCGACCCCTCGCTGTTCTTCGACGACGACGGCCGGGTCTGGCTGCACGGGACCCGCCTCGCCCGCGAACCCGAGTGGCACGACCAGACCGAGGTCTGGCTGCGCGAGCTCGACCCGGCCACGATGCGGTTGACCGGACCCGAGCACGTGCTCTGGCGGGGCGCGGTGCTGGGTGCCGTGTGGGCGGAGGGGCCGCACCTCTACCGGGTGGACGGGACGTACTACCTGCTCGCCGCCGAGGGGGGCACCGAGTTCCACCACGCGATCTCCGTGGCCCGGTCCGAGTCGGTGACCGGCCCGTACGTCGGCAACAAGGCCAACCCGGTGCTGACGCACCGGCACCTGGGGCGGGACGTGGACGTCGTCGGTGTCGGGCACGCCGATCTGGTGGAGGCGCCCGACGGGTCGTGGTGGGCCGTGCTGCTCGCCATGCGCCCGTACGGTGGCTACCACTACAACCTCGGCCGGGAGACGTTCCTCGTGCCCGTGACGTGGGAGGACGGCTGGCCGGTCTTCGCGCCGGGACAGGGCCGCGTGCCGGCGGTGGTGGAGGTGCCGGACGGCGTCCGGGCGGACGACGTCGTTGCCGGCCCGAGCGCCGCCTGGCCGCCCGCCGGACCGGTGCTGCCCGGCGACCTGCGGTGGACCGGTCTGCGGGGTCCCGCAGACTTCGCCGAGCCGAACGGGGACGGCTGGCTGCTGCGCGTGCTCCCGCAGAACCTGACGGATGCGGCCACGCCGGCCTTCCTGGGTGTGCGCCAGCAGCACCAGGACGTCACGGTGCGGACCGTGCTGCGGTTCGACCCTGCGGGGCCGGACGAGCACGCGGGTCTCGCGGTGCGGCAGTCCGAACGGGACCACGTGCTGCTGGTGGTGGCGGGCGCGCTCGACACCGGCGACCGCCGGGTGCTCGCGATACACCACCGGGCGGGCGAGGCCACCGTGCTCGGGGAGCGGCCGCTGCCCCCGGGCGACGCCCCCGTCACCCTGGCCGTGCAGGCGAGCGGGCAGGACTACGTCCTGCTCGCGGGGGTCGGGGAGGAGCTGCCGACCCCGGTCGCGACCGCCGACGGGCGCACCCTCGACAGCGTCTCGGCAGGAGGCTTCCTGGGTGTCTGGCTGGGCCTGGTCGCGACGAGCAACGGCACGCCGTCGGCCGGGATCGTGACCGTGGAGCGGTTCGAGTACCAGCCGTCCGTCTGACGGCGCAGCGGTGGGAGGATGGGGCGGTGCGCATCGACGTCTGGCTGTGGGCGGTGCGGCTGACCAAGAGCCGGTCGGTCGCGGCGGAGCTGTGCCGGAGCGGCCGGGTCCGGATCAACGACAAGGTGGCCAAGCCGTCCGCGTCCGTCGCGGTCGGCGACCGGGTGACGTGGCGCGACCCGCTCCGGGACCGGGACATCGAGGTCGTCGAGCTGCTGCTCAAGCGGGTGGGGGCGCCCCTGGCCGTCAAGGCCTACCTCGACCACAGCCCCGCGCTGCCGACGCGGGTGGAGCGCGAGGCCGTCGGGCTGCGTGACCGGGGTACCGGGCGACCCACCAAGCGGGAGCGACGCGACATCGACCGGCTGCGCGGACGGGGCTGAGAGCGCTTCCCCCGGCGGGAGCCCGAGCGGGTGATTTCTGCCAGTTTACGGGGTCTGTGGGCGGTCCGGCCGCTAGTGTGCGGCTGTCTTCCCTGCCGTGACCGGCGGGGTCTCCGCCCGTGACGGGGCACCCCATCACCCTTTCGGAGCGGCCCCATGTCTCGTCGCACGTTAGTGACCCGCGCCGTCGCCTCCGCGGCGACCGTCGCGTTCCTCGCCTCCCCGGCCGCGGCCGTCGCGGCGCCCGACCCCGCCAACGAGGACGGACCGGCATCCCGCCCGAGCGCGGCCCCGCAGGTGGCGCGCAGCGCCGTCGACCCGGCCGACAAGATCACCACCGCGGCCACGAAGGCCTTCCGCGCCGAGGAGGAGACCGACTTCTGGCTGCGGTTCGCCGGCGAGACCGACCTGTCGGCGGCCGGCGGCATCACGAGCTGGTCCGAGCGCGGCGACTACGTGTACGAGACCCTCAAGGCGGCCGCCGACGCGTCCCAGGAGCAGGCGATCGCCGCCCTGGAGGAGTCCGGCACCGAGTACACCTCGTACTGGGCCACGAACGCGATCCTGGTCGAGGACGGCTCGCTCGCGCTGGCGACCGACCTCGCCGCGGACGCACAGGTCCTGGAGGTGCGCCCGACGACGCGCCACGCGCTCGAGGAGCCCGAGTCGACGGACGGCGCCGCGCCCGACGCTGCGGCCACCTCGACGTACGGCATCAAGGCGATCAACGCCGACGACATGTGGGCCGCGGGCTTCACCGGCGACGGCATCGTCGTGGCCGGCCTGGACACCGGCGTGAGCCGCACCCACCCGGCGCTGTCCGCGCAGTACCGCGGCGCGACGTCGGGCAGCAACTACAACTGGTTCGACTCCACGGGCGCCGGCGCCACCAGCCCCCGGGACGACAACGGGCACGGCACGCACACCATGGGCACCATGGTCGGCACCGACGACGGCGCGATGAACATCGGCGTCGCCCCCGGTGCGGAGTGGATCGCGGCGAACGGCTGCGCCGACGACTGCGCGGACGCCACGCTCATCGCGTCCGGCCAGTGGCTCCTGGCACCCACCCGGCTCGACGGCACCGGCGCCGACCCGGCCAAGCGCCCGCACGTCGTGAACAACTCGTGGGGCCTGTCGCTGTCGAGCGACCCGTTCATGGAGGACGTCATCGGCGCCTGGGAGGCGGCGGGCATCTTCAGCACCTGGTCCAACGGCAACGACGGCGAGCTGGGCTGCGAGTCCTCCGGCAGCCCGGGCTCGCGGCAGGCGTCGTACTCGGTCGGCGCGTTCACGCCGTCGGGCACCATCGCGCCCTACTCCTCGCGCGGTCCCGGACAGAGCGGGACCGTGAAGCCCGACATCGCCGCGCCCGGCAGCTCGGTCCGTTCGGCCGTCCCCGGCGGCGGGTACGAGCAGTGGGACGGCACGTCGATGGCCGCCCCGCACGTCGCGGGCGCCGTCGCGCTCCTGTGGGACGCCGTGCCGGCGCTGGTGGGCAACGTGCCCGCCACCCGCGCGCTCCTGGACGGTTCCGCCAAGGACGTGAACGACACCTCCTGCGGCGGGAACGCCGACGACAACAACGTGTGGGGCGAGGGCAAGCTCGACGTCCTCGCGGCGTACCAGGCGGCGCAGGGGCAGACGTTCGCCGTCACGCCCGCCCCCGTGATCAACTCCCTCGAACCGTCCGTGGGCGGCATGCTGGTCGTGGACCCGGACCCGGTCTGGGACCCGGTTGCCGACTTCACCTACCAGTGGCGCCGGGACGGCGCGATGATCTCCGGCGCGAACAAGTTCGTGTACCAGCCGCAGCCGGCGGACGCGGGCGCGCGCATCACCGTGACCGTCGTCGGCTCGGCCGAGGGCTACCTCCCGACCGCGGTGACCAGCGAGCCCACCGAGCCGATCGGCATCGGTGACCTCGCCTCCAGCGCCCCGACGATCAGCCCGACCGCCAAGGTGGGCACCACCCTCTACGCGAAGTCGGGCACCTGGACCTCGGGCACCACGTTCACGTACCAGTGGTTCGCGAACGGCACGGCGATCTCCGGCGCCACCGGCTTCACCTTCGTGCCCACCAGCACGCACCGCGGCAAGCAGCTGACCGTCACCCTCTCCGGCAAGCGGGCGGGCTACACGCCCGAATCGCGCACGAGCCCGGCCGTCACGGTGGGCTACGGCGCGTTCGTGATGGCGGCGCCGCGCATCTCCGGGATGTCCTACCCGGGCGCCACCGTGTCCGCGGTCGCCCCGCCGGCCACGCCCGCGCGGACCACCACCACGTACCAGTGGAAGATCGACGGCAAGAACATCTCGGGCGCGACGAAGTCGACGTTCAAGATCCCGACGTCGTACGACGGCCGCAAGCTCACGGTGACCGTGACGGGCAAGCGTCCGGGCATCTCGACGAAGTCCGTGACCTCGGCCCACTCCACGGTCGACGCCAAGTTCTCGGCGTCGCCCACGCCCACCATCTCGGGCAGCGCCCGGGTGGGCGCGAAGCTCACGGTGAAGACCGGCACGTGGAAGCCGTCGCCCGCGTTCACCTACCAGTGGCTCGCCGACAGCGTGCCGATCTCCGGCGCCACCAGCTCGTCGTACACCGTCAAGGGGCCGCAGCTCGGCAAGAAGATCTCGGTGGTCGTCACCGCCCGGAAGTTCGGGTACGCGACCGTCGTCCGGACCGGCGGGCCGACCGGCGCCGTCGCCAAGCCGGCCACGGCGATCCCCGCGAACGGCGGGTTCCTCGTGGGCAGCAACAGCGTCGCCCCGGGCACCTATGTGGCCCAGGCGGGCACGCGGTTCTGCGCGTGGCAGCGGGAGTCCCGGACCGAGGTCCTGGGCTGGGACTACGGGTTCGGCCAGCGGATCGCCAACGTGAAGTCGACCGACTTCGCCTTCTGGTCCGACGAGTGCGGCGCGTGGAGCAAGTACTACTCGGGCATGGCGGCGCCGAAGACGCGCACGTTCAACAACGGCGTGTACGTGCTCGGCGACCAGCTCCAGCGCGGCACCTACGTGACCACCGGTCCGGCCAACGGGGAGGGGGGCGGCTGCTACTACGCGGTCCTCAAGGAGTTCACCGCCGACGCGAGCCGGGACCAGCTCGTGGAGTACGCCTCGGTGACCGAGCCGACGACGGTCACGCTGCCGTCCACGGCCAAGGGGTTCGAGACGGCCAACTGCACCTGGCAGCGGGTGAGCTGACGTCGCTACCGTCAGGCCTGCAGGTCGCCGAGGGGTGACCTGCAGGCCTGACCTGTCTGCTGAGACCCGCACGGAGACCTGGAGGCACGTTGGCCGACGAGTGGCGCCCCGGCATCCGGCGCGAGCTCCTGCCCGGCCGGTCCGAGGCTGAGCTCGCCGGGCTCTCGCTCGGCGCGGCGGTGGCCGGGATGACCGCCGCCGTGCTCGTCCTGGTCCTGCTGTTCCTCGACGCGCGGCTCTGGGTCTGGGCGCTCCTGCCCTCCGCGGTCGCCGTCGCCGGGATCGCCGCGGGCGGCCTGCTCGACCGGTCGGCCGCCCGGCGCCAGGTGCGGGAGGCGCGGGCCGGGTACACGACGGTCGCGGCCGAGCGGATCGACCTGGAGTACGTCGAGGCCCGGACGGGCCAGCTCGTGCGCCGCGCGGGCGAGCTGCTCACGACCTACGAGCTCCGGGCGCGGCTCAACAGGGTCCGGGCGGCGGGGTAGCGTCGCCCGCATGACGACCGCAGACCGCCTCGCCGCGCTCCTCGAGAAGCACCCCGTCTGGGACGGGCACAACGACCTCCCGTGGGAGCTGCGCGAGCAGTCGTTCTACGACCTCTCCGCCGTCGACATCGCCCACCGCCTCACGACCACCCACACGGATCTGCCCCGCCTGCGCGACGGCGGCGTGGGCGCCCAGTTCTGGTCCGTGTACGTGCCCTCGCAGCTCCAGGGCGGCGCCGCCGTGACGGCCACGCTCGAGCAGGTCGACTGCGTGCACCGCCTGGTCGAGCGGTACCCGGACAGCCTGCGGCTCGCCCGGACCGCGGCCGACGTCGAGCAGGCCTGGAGCGACGGCCGCATCGCCAGTCTCATGGGCGCGGAGGGCGGCCACTCGATCGACGGGTCGCTGGGCGTGCTGCGCATGCTCCACGCGCTCGGCGTGCGGTACATGACGCTCACGCACAACGACAACGTGCCGTGGGCGGACTCCGCCACCGACGAGGAGGTGCTGGGCGGCCTCTCGCCGTTCGGCGAGGACGTGGTGCGCGAGATGAACCGCATCGGCATGCTGGTGGACCTCTCGCACACCTCCGCGGGCACCATGCGGCACGCGCTGCGGGTCACCTCGGCCCCGGTGATCTTCAGCCACTCCAGCGCCCGCGCCGTCTGCGACGTCCCCCGCAACGTGCCCGACGACGTGCTCGGCACCCTCGCCGCCAACGGCGGCGTGTGCATGGTGACGTTCGTGCCGCAGTTCGTGTCGTCCGCCGTCGCGGAGTGGCGGGCCGAGGGCGCCCGGGCCGCCGCCGAGGAGGGCATCGCCAACACGGACCTCGGTGCGTTCGAGCCGTTCATGGCGCGGTGGCGCGACGAGCACCCGCAGCCGCGCAGCACCCTGTCCGACGTCGTCGCGCACGTCGAGCACGTGCGGGAGGTCGCCGGCGTCGACCACGTGGGCCTCGGCGGCGACTACGACGGCACGCCCAACCTGCCCGAGGGGCTGGAGGACGTCACGGGCTACCCGCGCCTGCTCGCGGCCCTCGCGGACAACGGCTGGTCCGACGCCGACCTCGGCAAGCTGACCAGCGGCAACACGCTGCGGGTGCTGCGCGACGCGGAGTCGGTGGCGGCCCGGACCGCACAGGGGTGACTCAGCTCGGGAGCTGGACCACCTTGCGCTGGAAGCCCAGGGCCACCTTCTGCAGCGACTCCAGGGGTTCCTGCTCGTTGTGGTAGCTGATCTGCCGCAGCATCGACCCGGACGACGCGAGCAGCGCGACGATCACGTCGCGTGCGTCCTCGCGCGTCTCGAGCGCCTCCTGCAGCAGGTCCTGGACGTGAGGTGATCTGAGGCCGTCTTCTTCGGGATCGAGCAGCGCTGTCAGGAGCGCGATCGACAACGAGCTCCCGTGGATGCTTGCCATGGTGGTCTCCCCCGGTCGGGGCCCGGAGTCCCGGGCATCAGGCACCCGCGGGCTGGCCCGCGGGGTACTCGTCCGATGCCCCACCCCCTGTGGCCTCGGCCGTGCACCCTTGTGTACCGCACGTGAGAGCGTCGCGCCTGTTGACAGGGGCGAAAAGATGGCGGACGGCGGGGTGTCGTGGTGCTCCGGCCGGCCGGATCAACCGTGCAGGATGAGCTGGAACACGACGTGGTCCTGCCACTCGCCGGCGATCTTGAGGTAGCTGGGCGCGAACCCGATGCGCTCGAAGCCGACCTGCGTCAGCACGGCCTGCGACGCCGTGTTGTGCGGCAGCGTGGCCGCCTGCAGGCGGTGCAGGCCCAGGTCGTCCCGGGCGTGGGCCACGAGCGCCCCGACGGCCCTGGTCATCAGGCCGCGCCCGGTGTATCCGGCGTCCAGCCAGTAGCCGAGGTGCCCGTTCTCGAACGCCCCGTGGACCACGTCGGTGAGGTTCAGCCGGCCCACGATCAGGCCGTCCGACTCGAGCACGGTGTACAGCCCGCGGCCGGTCGAGTTCTCCAGGACCTGTGTCCACAGGCGCTCCCGGTGCCAGTCGGCGGTGTAGAACTCCTCGGGCCGCTCGGGTTCCCACGGGGCGAGGTGCGCGCGGTTGCGGACGTAGGCGTCGGCGAGCGCGACGGCGTCGTCCTTGCTGAGCTCGCGCAGCGCGACGTCGGCCGTCAGTGCGGCATGGAAGGGCATGCTGCTCACGATAATCCCGCCGGGAACTTTTCAGCCCCGCTCATAGTTGAGTGAAGTGGACTCAACTTTGCGAGGGTCGGCTTGCTTCCTCGCGGACACCGGCTTAAGTTGAGTGCAGCAGACTCAATCTGTCGAAGGAAGGCAGCAGACATGGCACGCGCAGTAGGTATCGACCTCGGTACGACGAACTCGGTGGTGGCGGTCCTCGAGGGCGGGGAGCCCACCGTCATCGCCAACGCGGAGGGCTCGCGGACCACCCCCTCGGTGGTCGCGTTCTCCAAGACGGGCGAGGTCCTGGTCGGTGAGGTCGCCAAGCGGCAGGCCGTCACCAACGTGGACCGCACCATCTCCTCGGTCAAGCGCCACATGGGCACGGACTGGACCGTCGACATCGACGACAAGAAGTACACCGCGCAGGAGATCTCGGCCCGCATCCTGGGCAAGCTCAAGCGCGACGCCGAGGAGTACCTGGGCGAGCCCGTCACCGAGGCCGTCATCACGGTCCCGGCGTACTTCAACGACGCCGAGCGTCAGGCGACCAAGGACGCCGGCCAGATCGCCGGCCTGGACGTCAAGCGCATCGTCAACGAGCCCACCGCGGCCGCGCTCGCCTACGGCCTGGAGAAGGGCAAGGAGGACGAGCTCATCCTGGTCTTCGACCTCGGTGGCGGCACGTTCGACGTCTCCCTCCTCGAGGTGGGCAAGGACGAGGACGACTTCTCGACCATCCAGGTGCGCGCCACCTCCGGCGACAACCGCCTCGGTGGTGACGACTGGGACCAGCGCGTCGTGGAGCACCTCATCAAGCAGGTGAAGAACTCCTCGGGCGTCGACCTGTCGAAGGACAAGATCGCCCTGCAGCGCCTCCGTGAGGCCGCTGAGCAGGCCAAGAAGGAGCTCTCGTCCGCGACGAGCACCAACATCTCGATGCAGTACCTCTCGATGAGCGAGAACGGCCCCATCCACCTGGACGAGAAGCTCACGCGGGCTCAGTTCCAGCAGATGACGCAGGACCTCATCGACCGCACCAAGGCGCCGTTCCACGCCGTGATCCGCGACGCCGGCATCTCGGTCTCCGACATCGACCACGTGGTGCTCGTGGGTGGTTCCACCCGTATGCCCGCCGTGACCGAGGTCGTCAAGGAGCTCACCGGTGGCCGCGAGCCCAACAAGGGCGTGAACCCGGACGAGGTCGTCGCCGTCGGCGCCGTGCTGCAGGCCGGTGTCATCTCCGGTGACCGCAAGGACGTCCTGCTGATCGACGTCACCCCGCTCTCGCTCGGTATCGAGACCAAGGGTGGCGTGATGACCAAGCTCATCGAGCGCAACACCGCGATCCCGACCAAGCGCAGCGAGGTCTTCTCCACGGCGGACGACAACCAGCCGTCCGTGGCGATCCAGGTGTTCCAGGGCGAGCGCGAGTTCACCCGCGACAACAAGCCGCTGGGCGTCTTCGAGCTCACCGGCATCGCGCCGGCCCCGCGCGGCGTGCCGCAGATCGAGGTCACCTTCGACATCGACGCGAACGGCATCGTGCACGTGTCCGCCAAGGACCGTGGCACGGGCATGGAGCAGTCGATGAAGATCACGGGCGGCTCCGCGCTCCCCAAGGACGACATCGACCGCATGGTCAAGGACGCCGAGCTGCACGCCGAGGAGGACAAGAAGCGGCGCGAGGAGGCGGACACCCGCAACCAGGCCGAGGCCTTCGCGTACTCCATGGAGAAGCAGATCGCGGACAACCGCGACAAGCTCCCGGCCGAGGTCGTCACCGAGGTCGAGGCCGACATCGCCGCCGTGAAGGCCGCGCTCGAGGCCGAGGACGCCGACGCCGTGAAGAGCTCGTACGAGAAGCTCGGCGCGTCGTCGCAGAAGATCGGCGAGGCGCTGTACGCGGCCGAGCAGCCCGCGGCGCAGGGTGCCGAGGGCAACCCGCAGCCGGCGAACGCCCAGTCCGCCAACGACGAGGACGTCGTCGACGCCGAGATCGTGGACGACGAGGACGAGCGCAAGTGACGGACGAGCACCAGCAGGGACCCCCCGAGCCCGAGGGCTCGGGGGAGCACCCCTTCCAGTTCACGGACAAGCGCAAGGTGAACGCCTCCGGCGACGAGGCGCGCCCGGCCGAGCCCGCTCCGGCGGACGACGCCGCCGCGGCGGACGACTCCGCCGCGACCCCCGCCCAGGGGGACGCGTCGGGCGACCCGCTGGCCGGGCTCGACTTCGAGCCCTCCGGTGACGCCGCCGAGGCGTCCGCGGTCCTCAAGGCCAAGGCCGAGGCGGCGGAGCACCTGGACGCGCTGCAGCGCGAGCGGGCCAGCTTCACGAACTACCGCAACCGGGCGCTGCGCGACCAGGACGCCGCGCGCGACCGGGGCGTGCAGGACGTGCTGGCGGCGCTTCTGCCCGTGCTCGACGACGTCGAGCGCGCGAAGCAGCACGGCGAGCTGAGCGGTCCCATGGCGGCGATCGCGGAGAAGCTCGACCAGAGCCTGCAGAAGTTCGGCGTCGAGCGGTTCGGCAAGGTGGGGGAGGAGTTCGACCCCACCCTGCACGAGGCGCTCATGCACTCGACCGACGCGGACGCGACGGCCGCCACGGTGAACCTCGTGGTGGAGCCCGGGTACAAGATCGGCGACAAGGTGGTCCGGGCGGCGCGCGTAGGCGTCGTCGGGCCCGAGTAGTCCTGGTTCCCGGCGGCCGGGCCCGACCCTGACG